>JACSSB010000188.1 GCA_014879435.1 Phycisphaerales bacterium | reverse complement strand
GCGCGGATCACCTCGGTCAGCAGGGCGAGCACGCGTTGGCGCGGGAAACTCTTGCGCCAAGCCAGCGCCACGATCCGGGTCGGTGTTGGCTCCGCGAACGGCCGAACACTGAGCAGATCGCTAGGATAGGCATAGCCATTGACCGAAGTATAAGGCAGCACCGTGATACCGATCCCAGTGGCCACCATCAGCCGAATGGTTTCCAATGAGCTACCTTCCAGGGTGCGTTGCATATTGTCCGAGGACACGCTCAGCCGATTGCACTCTGGACAGAATTGCAGCACTTGGTCGCGGAAACAGTGGCCAGGTCCCAGCAGAAGCAATTCCTGTTGGGCTAAAGTTGAGGCATCGATCTGGGCCGTCTGTTCCAGCGGATGACCCAGCGGCATCAATACCACGAAGGGCTCTTCGTACACTGCTTGGGTCACTACCCCCGGCTCATCGAACGGCAATGACAGGATCAGCACATCCAAGTCACCGGTTCGAAGCCGTTCACCCAGCACCGCCGTGTAATTTTCCTCGATTTGCAACGGCATCTTGGGTGCGCGGCGATGCAGCCGTGGGATTAGATGCGGCAACAGATAGGGACCGATGGTGTAGATAATCCCCAGGCGCAGCATTCCTGTCAGATCGTCTTGGCCTTGGCTGGCCAGTCGTCTGAGGATGGCGGCCTCCTCTAGCACCCGCTGAGCCTGTTCGATGATACGCCGACCTGCGGAGGTCACCATCACCTCGCCCGGACCCCGTTCAAACAGCGCCACCCCCAGTTCATCTTCCAACTTGCGTACTGCCACACTCAGCGTGGGCTGGCTGACATGGCAGGATTCAGCGGCATGACCGAAATGCCGCTCGCGGGCCACCGCAACGACGTAGCGCAGTTCGTTCAGAGTCATGGTGCAACACTCGTGGCGGTCAGTAGTTCAGCGGATTTAATGCCGGGCTATCATGGACATAAGCCATGATTACGTATAACTTAATGCGCGTTTTTTCGCGCCCCCTGCGGGCCACCGCGCACCGATATTCAATACTCCGGTGGAAACAAAACGAGAAGGAGGATTCATGGCCTACCAGCATATCCGCATTCCTACGAGTGGTGAAAAAATTACCGTCAAGGAGGGCAAGCTGCAGGTACCCGATCAGCCGATCGTCGGCTATGTAGAAGGTGACGGCATTGGCCCAGACATCACCAAAGCTTCTCTACGGGTTTGGGACGCGGCGGTCGAGGAGGCTTATGGCGGCCAGCGCAAGATTCACTGGTGCGAAATCTTTCTGGGCGAGAAAGCAGCTGAAATCTACGATGGCAATTATTTCCCTGACGAGACTCTGGAAGCGATCAAGGAGCTGGTCGTCGCCATCAAAGGACCTCTGACCACTCCGGTCGGCGGAGGCTTCCGCTCGTTGAATGTGGCGTTGCGTCAGGATCTGGACCTGTATGCCTGCGTCCGGCCAGTGCGTTACTACCCTGGCGTCCCCTCGCCAATGCGTCATCCAGAGAAGGTGGACGTGGTCATCTTCCGTGAGAATACCGAAGATGTCTACGCCGGTATCGAGTACAAATCCGGCTCGCCCGAGAACCTCAAATTATCCCGATTCCTACGCGAAGAGTTGGGTGCGGATTTCTTCGACGAGGCTGGTCTTGGGGTCAAACCGATTTCTCCGTTCGCCTCCAAGCGTCTGGTGCGCAAGGCGATTCAGTACGCGATTGACCATGATCGCGACAGTGTGACCCTGGTCCACAAGGGCAACATCATGAAGTTCACGGAAGGCGCCTTCCGCAACTGGGGCTACGAGCTGGCGCGTGATGAATTCCCGGATCAGACAATCACCGAAAACGAGCTGTACAGCATCTATGGCGGCAAGCAACCACCGGGCAAGGTGGTGATCAAGGACCGTATCGCCGACATCATCTTCCAATTATTGCAACTGCGACCGGAAGAATTCTCGGTGCTGGCCACCATGAATCTAAACGGCGACTATCTCTCCGACGCGGTGGCAGCAGAGGTAGGCGGTATCGGCATCGCGCCGGGTGCCAATATGGCCGATTACGTCGCCGTGTTCGAGGCCACGCATGGCACCGCGCCCAAGTATGCCAATCTGGATAAGGTCAATCCCGGCTCGCTGATGCTGTCCGGGGTAATGATGTTGCAATACATGGGCTGGAAGGAAGCCGCCGATCTGATCGAAATCGCGCTGACCCAGGTGATTGCCGACAAGACCGTGACCTACGATTTCGCACGGCAGATGGAAGGCGCTACCGAGGTGCCAACCAGCAAGTTCGGCGATCTGATCATCGCCAAGATCAAGGCGCAAGGGGCGACTCTGCGCGCTGAGGCTGAGCGCCGTCGTCGGGATCTCGAAGCTGAGCGTCGCGCCCTGGAAGCGGAGCGGGTGGCCGATCCCTTACAGGCAATGCTCGCCTCCGGCCGCATGCCGACCACGGTGGGTGGCATCATGTCGCCAGTGGTCAGTGTCAAGAACGATGATCTGGTCAATGCCGCCATGCACCAGATGATCGAAAAAGGTGTGAACGCAGTGATGGTCGAGCCCGATGCCCAAGGTCAGTGGGGCATCATGACCGACCGCGATGTACTGAAGAAGATCATCAGTGCCAACCGCTCACCCGCACGGGTGCAGGTGGGTGAAATCGCTACCCGGCCGCTGGTGACGGTCAAGCGCGACATGTCGCTATCTGAGGCTTCGCAGCGGATGGCCGAGGCCAATGTGCGCCGGGTCGTGGTCGAGATGGACGGTAAACCGGTCGGCATGGTAACCGATAGCGATCTATTCCGTGCCGTGGAGGTGTTCGGCTGGGGCGAACTCTAAACCGCCGCACGGGTTGGGCGGCGCATCACTACACTTTGCTTTCATTTCAATATGTGACTTTCTCCCCATCCTGGCCCTCCTCTACAAAGAGGAGGGCGACTTATCTGTAATCGATGGGCTTCAAATACGCATGAAGCCATCGATTACAGATTCCTTGGCCCAGCAAACAGATTTTTAGCGGCGATGGGGTCCGTGTGTAGGATCACTCAGCCCGACAAACGCTATAATTTTCGCTCTCAAAACAACAGACGGGTTGCAACCAGCACCATGACACGACGGGAATTATTGACGCGACTGCTGCAACTGGCGGCCTGCGGAATACCGCTGATTTCCACCACCCTCGCGGCTGCAGACACAGGTTCCCCCGCAACCGATGAACAACCGTTCAGCCCGGATTGGCTGCAGGAACAAGCCCGACGGCTGGCACAAGAACCCTATGTCGCTCCCAGCGACGCCCGCCCGCCATGGCTAGCAGGCATAGACTGGGACGATTACCAAGCGCTCAACCGATTCCGCAACGACCATAGTCTGTGGGCCGGTGGAACACTGCCTTTCCAGGCCCGATTCTTTCATCTGGGTTTGTTCTTTCATCACCCCGTCGCCCTGTACGAAGTGGTCGCTGGGCGCGCTCGGCCTATTCATTTCTCACCAGAGCAATTCCAATACGGCTCACGGGTTAAGGGCAAAGTCCCCGATTCAGTGGGAGATCTCGGCTTTGCTGGTTTTCGGGTCAACAGCCATACCGATTGGGAGCGCGATATGTTCTCCTTTCTCGGTGCCAGTTACTTTCGTGCGGTCGGCGCCAGTAAGCAATACGGCCTTTCCGCCCGTGGTTTGGCCATCGACACCGGCATGGATCGCCCAGAGGAATTTCCTGAATTCCGGGCTTTCTGGTTACAACGACCAGCGGCAGATGATAAGGATTTGACGATCTATGCGCTGCTCGATAGCCCCAGTATTACTGGTGCCTACACCTTCGTGGTCGAACCGGGCGATACCACCATCATGCGGGTCGAGACCCATCTATTTCCACGCCGTTCCATCGAACGGCTGGGCATCGCGCCGATGACCTCCATGTTCCAAGCCGGTGAAAATGATCGACGCATGGCCGACGATTACCGCCCGGAGATTCACGATACCGATGGCTTGCAGCTATGGACCGGTACGGGCGAATGGATCTGGCGGCCGCTGCTCAATCCCCATTACATTCGGGTCAATTCTTTTGTGGATGACAACCCGCGTGGCTTTGGATTGCTGCAACGCGATAGAAATTTCGATCATTATCAAGATGATGGAGCATTTTATAGTAAGCGGCCTTCGCTGTGGGTAGAACCGATTGGTTCGTGGGGACGCGGCATGGTGCAACTGGTCGAGCTGCCGACTGCTGACGAAACCTTCGACAATATCGTGGCGTTTTGGAATCCGGCTGAACCAGCACAACCGGGCCGGGAGATCCGATTCAACTACCGCCTGTATTGGGGTGCACAACCACCGGTCCAGCCTTCGGTCGCCGAAATCGTTGCCACCCGCATTGGTGTAGGAGGCATCCCCGGCCAAAAGAAAACCGTGCCCATGCGCAAGTTCGTGATCGATTTCCAGGGGGGCCGTCTGGCCCAATTACCCAAGGATGCGGCGGTGGAAATGGTCGTTTCCGCCTCACGCGGGCAAATCCAAAATGTGGCGGCCCGCCCAATTCTGGAGTCGGATCAATGGCGCGGTGATTTCGACTTGATCGCCCAAGGCAGCGAGCCGGTGGACTTGCGTGCTTACCTGCGCGGTGCCGAAGGCGCACTCAGCGAGACCTGGCTGTATCAATGGTCGCCACCGCCACCGGTAGCCGGCTGATATTCGGTCCAATTCGTGGTAATCGACACGCTCGGATTGGGCCACTTGGACCCGTGGCGCCCCTGCAACCACGCTGTGCGCACACGTAGGCCGAGGCCCAATTCGCTGCTCAGGAGAAGGACCATGGTATTTCGCTTCCTACAATCCATCTTTGCCACAGCGCCTACCCCATCCGGCAAATTCGATGTGGCCTTGATCCGGGCAGCGATCGAGCGTGTGGTGGACGGTACCGATCCCCGTCTACGCTTTGTTAATCACTATCAGCGCATCTTGTGGAGCGCAGTGGAGCGCTCGGTCGAGCATGTCAGCGCACTGATCGATAGCCTGCCACCCGCTTTTGAGGTCAGCAAACGCGAATTTACCGCCAATTCCCACTTGCGCGCCTTGTTTGCGACACCCGAGCATCTGCGAGAAACCTTGAGTTTTGGGCCTGCCATGGACCAGTACCAACAGCAGCACTCCGGTGCGCTACCGGCGGTGCTATACGCCACTCTCGGCGTCGATAGAATCGAAAAAAAGGTGCTGGGTATTGATTTACACGGCGACATCCTGCGGCGGGATGTGCCGCAAACCATGGTGAATTTTCGCAATCACCGACTGGCGTTTCTCACCGAGAATGAGGCGGAAACCCGCTGGGAACTCAAAAAGCAGGCTTTCGATTACCTGATCGAGATTGCATTGAAACAATTGATCTCGATCCGAACCCGCCGGGAGGAATTGGAGCGGGAGCAGCGGCACCTGCTGCAAAAGCAGGCGCGACTGCTGAAAGCGGCCAAACCCGGATTGCAACCCCTGCGGGAGAAGAAATCCTCGGACGTGTACGACCCTATCGTCATCGAGCGGCAATTGCAGGAGGTCAAAGCAGAACTCGACCAGATGCGTGCCGATTCAGCCACGATCAAAGATCACCTGGAACGCGTTGCCGCCACCTTACAAGAACCGGATCGGCACCTGCGCATGGATCGGGTCACACTCACCCTGGATCATATGAATCAGCGGGTGGCGCCGGATTCATCCCACGTTGCCAGTACCCTGGTGTTCGATGAGATGTTGCTGGGTGAGGATCGCCGGTTCACCACGCTACTGGTCCGATTTCCGACCAGTGAAATCCTGCCGAAACCGGATTTCTTCGAGGAAGCCCGCCGCTTGCTACCGCTATAGATCCGGCGACTTCAACGACTTCAACGACTTCAACGACTTCAACGATTCCAGCGATTCCAGCGACAGACCGACTAACCGGAAGCCAAGCGATGGGCGTGCCGCGTGGTTTCCGGCAGACGGTAGCGAGTACAGCAAGCCATCACATAAGCCACCGCCGTTTCCAGGCTGACCCGGTGACCGGATGAGATGTACAGCGCTTTGACATCCATCCGGGTACGAAGTACCGCACCGATGATTTCATCAGCGACCCACAGCGGCGCCCACGCCCCACGCGAGTTGGGCACCTCGCCATGTTGGCCGCACAACCGGGTCTTGGCGACACCGATTGAAGGAATATCCACCAACAAACCCAGATGGCTGGCGATGCCGAAGCGACGCGGGTGTGCGATGCCCTGCCCGTCACACAGCAGTAAATCGGGAAGCACATGCAACTGTTCCAACGCCGCCAGCACGGCGGGCAGTTCGCGAAATGACAAGAGACCAGGGCGATAGGGAAAGGTGGTCGGTCGCCGAGCGATGGCGGTTTCCACCACATCCAATTCGGGATAGCGCAGCACTGCTACCGCTGCACGGGTCACACTACCACCCGCTTCAAAGCCCACATCGACTCCCGCTACCCGCTGTACCGAGCCGAGTTGGTCATCCAAAATCAGGTAGGTTCGCAGGCTGCGTTGCAGGGCTGCGGCGGCGGTAGGATCGAGGTTCCAAGCATGTGCATGATGTAATTTCATGCGCTTAAGTTTATTCATTGTGCAGAGGCGGTTAAACTAGCGCCCCTTTTGCTATTCCGATTCAACACCTCATGAGCACACGGCAACTCAAACTCGGTATTCCCAAGGGCAGTTTGGAAAACAGCACCATCGCGCTATTTGGCCAAGCTGGCTGGAGCATTAGTCCGCACAGCCGCAATTATTTTCCTACCATCGACGATCCCGAAATCGGCTGTTCACTGGTGCGCTCACAGGAAATGGCGCCTTATGTGGCCAACGGTACGCTCGATGCTGGACTGACCGGGCTGGATTGGATTATGGAAACCGAAGCCGATGTGGTGGAAATCGGCGAGTTGAGCTACTCGAAAAGCTCCGATCAACCGGCCCGTTGGGTATTGATCGTGCGTAGTGACTCGCCGATTCGCACACTGGCGGATCTGGCGGGTAAGCGGATTGCCACGGAACTGGTGGGTTTTACCCGCCGCTATCTAGCCGAACGCGGTATCGCAGCCACGGTGGAATTCTCCTGGGGCGCGACGGAGGCCAAAGTGGTCGAAGGTTTGGTCGATGCAGCAGTGGAAATCACCGAGACCGGCAGCACCATCCGCGCTCATGGCCTGCGTATCGTCTGCGATCTGCTCTATACCACCACGCGCTTGATCGCCAATCGCGCCGCACTGGCCGATCCGTGGAAACAGGCCAAGATCGAGCAAATCGCCCTGCTGACCCGTGCTGCATTAGCCGCCCGCAACAAAGTGGCGCTGAAAATGAATGTCCCGGCGATGCAACTGGATCAGCTCGTCAAACTCCTGCCCAGCTTGCACGCACCGACGGTCAGTCATCTGTACGATCACGACTGGCTGGCGCTGGAAACCGTGGTCGATAGTGGCCAAGTGCGGGATCTGATTCCCCGCCTGACTGCCGCTGGTGCACGAGGTATTTTGGAATATGAACTGAAAAAAATTGTCTGATCGTATTAGTGATTGGCTGTGTTGTCGGGAACATTCCACCCCTGACATCGGTCAATCGACCTGGATTTACGGCGACCACCACCCCATAATGCCGACTACGTGCGCTGGGTGGCGCGTTGCCCACATCCGCAAATAATCGTTAAACTTCGAGTTTGGCCCGACCCTCCCCTCGCCGGGCACGGCGCTGCTTCCCAACCCGATTTTGAATTCTGGAGCCTGTTTCATGGCCGTTGAACGTACTTTATCTATCATCAAACCCGACGCCGTCGCCCGCAATCTGATTGGCACGATCATCAACCGCTTTGAGAGTCGAGACCTGCATATCGTCGCAGCGCGGATGCTGCATTTGAGCCGTGAGCAGGCTGAGCAATTCTACGCCATTCACCGCGAGCGGGCCTTCTACCCGGATCTGGTCGCCTACATGACCTCGGGTCCGATCATGGTCCAGGTGCTGGAAGGCGAAGGCGCCATTGCTCGTAACCGCGAGATCATGGGTGCCACCGATCCGAAAAAAGCGGCTCCCGGCACCCTGCGCGCCGATTATGCTGAGAGCATGACCCAAAACGCTGTACACGGCTCCGATGCGCCAGAAACCGCCGAAGTCGAGATCGCGTTCTTTTTCGGCAAAGATGGGTTGTGCCCGCGTACACGCTAAACGATCGGAGAAGCCCTGCGTGACCGTCACCGCTAGCAAGGTGAACCTACTCGATCTGGATCGTCGCGATCTGGAAAGGTTTTTCGTTGAGATGGACGAAAAACCTTTTCGCGCCGTTCAGATCATGAAATGGATTTACCATGAGGGTGTCACCGATTTTGCCGCGATGACCAATCTGAGTAAGACCCTGCGGGAACGGTTGGGCGAATACGCCGAGATTCGCCCTCCCGAGGTCGTGCTTGATCATGCCTCCCGCGATGGTTCTCACAAGTGGCTGATCCGCCTAGATAGCGGCAATTGCATCGAAATGGTATTCATCCCTGAGCCGGACCGTGGCACGCTGTGTGTCTCCTCGCAGATCGGCTGCCCGCTGGATTGCTCGTTCTGCGCCACCGCCCAGCAGGGTTTCAACCGCAACCTTCGGGTTGCCGAGATCATCGGTCAGGTTTGGCAAGCCAGTCGTCTGCTGGGTGACCAACGCAACGGGAACCGGCTTATCACCAACATCGTGCTGATGGGCATGGGCGAGCCGCTGTTGAACTTTGCCAACGTGGTAAAGGCGACCGAATTGATGCAGGATGATCTTGGCTTTGGCATCTCCAAGCGCCGAGTTACCCTGAGTACTGCGGGGGTAGTGCCAGCCCTGTATCGGCTAAAAGAAGTCTCTGAGATCAGTCTGGCAGTTTCCCTACATGCCCCCGATGATGCCCTACGCAACGAACTAGTACCTCTAAATCGGAAATATCCGATTGCCGAACTGTTGGCAGCCTGCCGACACTATATCGCCGACAAACCGCATCGCCGCATTACCTGGGAATACGTGCTGCTGGACGGAGTGAACGATTCCGAGGAGCATGCGCATGCGCTGGCTGCATGTATTCAAGGTATCCCGTCCAAGGTCAACTTGATTCCATTCAACCCATTTCCGGGAACCCACCATCGCCGTTCTGGACCCGCAGCCATCGCCCATTTTCAGAAGATATTGATGGCATACGGCCTGACCACAGTAACCCGTAAGACTCGTGGCGATGACATCGCCGCCGCTTGCGGCCAGCTGGCCGGGCAAGTTCAGACCCGTGGCCGCCGACAGGCGCGCGATG
This sequence comes from Phycisphaerales bacterium, assembly GCA_014879435.1. Classification (GTDB taxonomy): domain Bacteria; phylum Pseudomonadota; class Gammaproteobacteria; order Competibacterales; family Competibacteraceae; genus Competibacter. Next base: position 4,058 of record JACSSB010000188.1, on the reverse strand, counting down.
CGGCGCGGCAACCCGGCTAGGGAGTCCCCACATGCCGCTACTGGTCAAATCCGCTATCCTTGCTTTGACCCTGGTGCTGCTGGCGGCCTGTGCCAATACCCAAGAGAAGGAACTCAAGCGCAGTGCTGCCGAAGCTAATTTCAAGCTGGGCGTTGGCTACATGCAATCGGGCCACTTCGAAGTCGCCTCGGAAAAACTACTAAAGGCGATTCAGTACGATGATAACTATCCAGAGGCCCATAACGCCGTCGCCGTGCTGTATGAGGAGATGCGTGAGTATGCCCCTGCCGAAGCCCATTTTAAGAAAGCGATCGAAATTAAGCCGGACTACACCCTGGCAAAGTTGAATTATGCCCGGCTACTGTGTAAGCATTTTCCCGAACGTATTGCCGAGGGCGAGAGTGAGTTTCAGAAAGTCGCCACCGATCCAGCTAATGCTGGTGCCACCGCTGCGGAAGCTTACGCGGGCTTGGGCGTTTGTACCCATACACGCGGCGATCTGGCACAAGCCGAAATCTGGCTGCGTAAAGCGCTGGACAGCGATCCCAACAATGCTACTGCCCTGTATGAATTGGCCGAAATCAGCCAGACTCAAAATAAGCTCTTGCAAGGGCGCGCTTTCCTGCAGCGCTACCATGCGCAAACCCATGCCACGCCACAAAGCCTGTGGTTGGGTATCCTCATCGAAACCGCCGGAGACGGAGACGCGCATCTGCGTCAGCAATATATCGCGCTGCTCTCAGGTCGATTCCCGAATTCTGAAGAAGCTCGCCGCCTGAATAAGTCGGAATAAGTATGTCCAACGAAATGATCTCCGATTTCACTCCTGGGCCTGAGGCCATTGGAGTAAACCATGAATCGCTGGGCAGTTGGCTTGCCCAGTCTCGTACCGGCTATGGCGCTGAACAGCGCGAAGTCGCCCATCATCTCGGTTTGAATCCAACAATCATCCAAGCCCTCGAAACCGACGATTTTGATCGACTGGGCGCACCGGTCTTCGTTCGTGGCTATCTCAGCCGTTATGCACGACTGTTGAACCTGCCGGAACAGGTGGTGATGGAGCGCTACCGACAACAATCCAGGATCAGTCAAGATCCGCCACCGCTGAAAATAGAGCATTCCAGTCGGCAGGCCCGGTCTCGTGACAGCATACTGGGTTGGATTATTCTCTTGGGAATCATCTCCATTGGCTGGGCTGCTATTCAAAATTTGGATAAGTTGGACCCCAGTCGGCTACTCGCATTATGGCCGGGCACTGACTCCAGCAATGCCCCACCAATCGCCTCTGCTCCTGTTTCCGCTCCCACCGCCAGTACGCAAACGAGCTACCCGTTCCAGTCCGCTATCATAGCGACGGAAACCTCATCCGTACCGGCAACCGAATCGCCGACGGATACGCCACCGCGAGTAATCCAATCGGAATCTTCCACCGCGCCGACCCCCATTGTCGCCCCGCCGGTTCCGGTGGCTACGCCTACCCCTACGCCTACGCCAGTAGTCTCTGTACCGACGCCGGTATCTCCCGCTCCAGAGGAACGCACACCGATACCCTCGCTGCCGGGTGTGCAAACCGCCACCGCCGCGCCCACCGAGAATTCAACCATCGAAGCGAGTAGCGACCGCCCGGCCGTAGACGACGGGAATACCAGTTTATTGTTGGAGTTCAGCGGCGACTGCTGGGTAGAAGTCAAAGATGCGCAAGGCAAGGTTCTGATCGGTAGCTTGATGCGCGCCGATTCCACTAAAACTCTATCGGGAAAGGCGCCGTTCACGATCACCTTGGGCAACGCACCTGCTGCCCGCCTGAGTCTCAATGGTCAGCCGGTCGATAAAGCTATTTATGTTCCCCGGCGCGGTACGGTCAGCCGCTTTAATCTGGCCAATCCTCAACCCTAAACCGGCTCGCACTTTCCAAGCTCGCCTTTCTCAATCTCAAACCGATACTCGAAACGAAATCTCATGGCCAAACAGTTTCAAGCCATCCGTGGCATGAACGATATCCTGCCCGCCGAATCACCGCTTTGGCAGGGTCTTGAATCGTGCGTGCGCGAGGTGCTCGCCACCTATGGCTACCAGGAAATCCGTCTGCCGCTCCTGGAAAAAACCGAACTGTTCGCCCGTTCGATCGGTGAAGTCACCGATATCGTCGAAAAGGAGATGTATACCTTCGACGACCGCAACGGCGAAAATCTGACCCTTCGCCCGGAAGGCACCGCTGGGTGTGTGCGCGCCTGCGTTGAGCACGGTCTGCTGTACCATCAGACCCAGCGTCTGTGGTATGCCGGCCCGATGTTCCGTTACGAAAAACCGCAGAAGGGCCGTTATCGCCAATTCCACCAAATCGGTGCCGAAGCTTATGGCATCGAGAGTCCCGATATCGACGCCGAATTGATCTGCTTGTCGGCGCGGCTGTGGCAACGGCTCGGTTTGAACGAAGTGAGCTTGCAGCTCAACTCGCTGGGTTCCAGTACCGCACGCGCGGCCTATCGTGAGCGCCTGGTGCATTATCTCAACCAGCGGCACGACGAGTTGGACGAGGATAGTCAACGACGACTGCATACCAATCCGCTGCGGATTCTCGATAGCAAGAATCCAGCACTGCAGACCTTGATCGCCGAGGCGCCATCGCTGCTGGATCATCTCGATCCCGAATCGTACGCTCATTTCGAAACGCTCAAGGAGTTGCTGGATAGTGCTGGCATCGCCTACGTCATCAATCCGCGACTGGTCCGTGGCCTGGATTATTACTGCAAGACGGTCTTTGAGTGGGTCACCGATACCCTGGGCGCCCAAGGCACCGTTTGTGCTGGCGGGCGCTACGATGGCTTGGTCGAAGAGTTGGGTGGCCAGTCGGTGCCAGGAGTAGGTTTTGCCATGGGCCTGGAGCGACTGATCGCCATGCTAGCCGCTGTGGGTTACGCTGGAGTCGATCCGACCCCACACCTCTATTTAATCGCGGTGGGTGACACTGCCCAGCGCTACGGATTGGTGTTGGCCGAGCAACTGCGCAACCAGTTACCAACATTACGGCTACGCATGCACTGCGGTGGTGGTGGTTTCAAGGCACAGTTCCGTCGTGCCGATCAGAGCGGTGCCCACTTCGCGCTGATTCTGGGCGAAGATGAAGTCGCTACCGGTACTGTCGCTATTAAGCCACTGCGCGAGCCTCAAGGCGAACAGCGTACCCTGCTTCAGGATCAGGTACCCGCCTATCTACGTGCGGTGCTAGAAGAAACCCCCTAAATACGCAACGGGATGCCAGAGGAAATACTTCAATGGATCAATATACCGACGACGAACGCGTCGAGGATCTCAAAAAATGGTGGAAGGAAAACGGCGCCAGCATTATCGGCGGCCTTGTCCTTGGTTTGATCGTCATTTTTGGCTGGCAATATTGGAACTCTCATCGCATCACCCAAGAAGAAGCCGCCTCGCAGAAATACCAAACGTTTATCGAAGTGGCGGATAAATCGGATATCGAGCAAGCCCGACAGCAGGGACAAGCATTTCTGACCGACTTTCCCAATTCTTCCTATGCGGTACTGGTCGCGCTGCGCCTAGCCCGGTTGGCGATGGATCGTGGCGATACCAGCGCTGCAAGTCAGCAACTGGAATGGGTGATCGGCAACGCTAAGATTGACGAAATCCAGGATATTGCTCGGCTGCGATTGGCGCGGATTCTCTCTTCCACCGGACAGGCCGAGGAAGCGAAAAAGGCACTTGAGCACATCACCACCACCAGCTTGTTAGCCGAACGCGACGAACTGCGAGGCGATCTGTATCTGGCGGCCAATGATCGCAATCAGGCCCAGAGTGCCTATACCGCAGCACTGGCAGCGGGAGGGGGGAACAACCCCCTATTACAACTCAAACTCGACAATCTGGCTCCACCGACTGCCGAATCGGTGGTCACCGCTCCAGCCGGACTGCCTGCCGCTGAACCAAAATCTCCAGCCACCGCCGAAAGCAAACCAGCTCCAGTCGTAGCCGATCCCGCCGCATCAGTGGAACCCACTCCACAACCGACCGATCCCGCCGCATCAGTGGAACCCACTCCA
>JACSSB010000149.1 GCA_014879435.1 Phycisphaerales bacterium | reverse complement strand
GCATCACGCTGGTGCAGCAGTGCTTCCAACACCGGCTCGGCGGCGGGTTGTTGCAATTGACCGAGTTCAATAGCGGCTTGCTGTCGAACCGTGTTGTCCTCGTAGGGATCGCTGGCGAGGTGTTCCAGCAGGGTGCGGCTACGCTCGTCACCGATGCGCCGCAAGCCGCTCAATGCGCGCCAACGCAATTCGCCTGCACCCTCACGAGCCAAGCGCTCCACATTGTCGCGTAGCCGTTGCCGTTCATCGGCATCACTCAATCGAGGAAGCAAAGCGCCGAGAGCTTCGACGGCATCTGGGGCCAAGGCGCGATCATCAGCAGGTAGCTCAGCGCGTTGATCGAGCAAGGGTTCCAGATATTCCAAAGCACGCCGGTCGCCCAATTCGCCCAGTGCGGCGATGGCCCGTTTCCGTTCCACTTCCGTACCTGCGGTAAAGGCCAGCAACAGCGGTTGAAAAGCTTCCGGTCGCTGTTGCTTGGCCAAGCCTTCGGCGGCGGTCAACAGCAGTTCGCGCCGACCGCCGACCAGTGCCCGTGTCAGCGGCTCCAAACTGGCGCCGGGCATACCGGCGACGATGCGTTGCGCCAGTTGCGCGCAAGCCAGTGCCCGAATCGCTTCATCGCGATCATCCAATAGCCGGACCAGCAGGGTCTCTGCCTGTTTCGCTTCCAATACGCCCAAGACTTCGACGACACGGCTGCGAATCGTGGCGTTGTCGTGGTCGAGCAATGGCGGCAGAGTTTCCAAGGCCCATTGTTCCCGATAACGCGGGTATGACCGTCCGTCTGCTCGTTTTTGCTCTGGTTGGATGCGGTCACGCAACAATTGCAATAGTACGTCCAAGGCTTGGCGGTGATGGGTGACTTGATCCTTGTCCAGTAGCCAACGGCTCAATAGCGGTGCGGCGACGATATGGCCGATACGACCGAGGGCGCGCAGCAGAGCTGGCCGGTCAGCAGTCAGATCGGGATCATCATCCAGGCGCGCAGTCACCGCTTCAGCGGCCTTCGCCGCGAGCTGCTCATTCGGACGGGCGTGGGCCAGCGCGATCAGTGCCTCCAATGCGCGGTTCGCTGTGTGCGGTTCGCCGCGTAGAGCGGCGGCCAGCACATCCAAGGCCAGCGCTTCGCCGCGCTGGGCCAGACCCACAGCGGCGCGCAAGCGCAACTCCTCGTGCTCGCTTTCCAAAGCGCGACTCAACGCAGTCGCGATGCGCGGATCATTGGCATCAAGTAATCGGTCAACGACAGTCAGCCGCAAATCGTTGTAATGGCTGTTCAATGCCAGCAACCAAGGTTCCAGGCTCCCGGCGGGATACAGGCGCGGCAGTTGCTCCAGGGCGTGGCGGCGCGTTTCCACGTTGCGGGCATCGACCGCGCCACGCACCAGTTCGGCGGCACGCGCGTCGCCAGTCATCGCCAGAGCCAGCAGACGATCAAAAGCGGTGCGACCCAGATCGGCGGAATCCACGCTCAAGGCTAAAGCCAGCGGTTCCAGTGGCTCCTGTGGATGCAGTTCGGCCAGTGCGTTCAACGCCGCCTGACGCACCAAATGATGCGGGTCGTCCAAGGCTTGGCGGAGGACTGGCAGTACTGCTTCCCGACCGACAACGGCTTGTGAGGCCAGTGCCGCGAGGCGGGCAATGCTATCGCGCCGTACTCGTTGATAATCATCCGGTCCCTTGGCGACCGGCGCTTGCCGAATCAGACCAGCATAAGTGCCAAAGGCGAGCCGCCACAGTTCAGATGCACCGGCTTGTTCCTGTTCCTTGGGGGGACGCCACCCGCCACCCGCGAAGCGCAGCACCGTCAACAGGCGCTGAGTAGCGGAGGGATTCGGTGAGGGCTTGCGCTGAAGCAGACTGCGTATCCAGCCAGTTTTGCGCTCCAGCGATAACTCACTTTCGGGCGCGGTTTGCGGCGGTGCTTGTTCAATGGCGATTTCGGCTAGGCGTTTCGCTTCGCGCCAGAAGGTTTCCGGTTGTGGGCGCAAGCCGAGCACTTGGGCGGCAGCATAGCGCCGTGCCGGGACATCGCTGGCCAGGGCATTGATCACGGCATTGAGTAAGCGTGGTCGTTGCGCCGGTTCCGGCCAGTTGCGCATGTCGCTGGCTTTCTCCGGCTGACGTGGCCCGATCAGTTCCACAGCCCATTGTCCCGAATCTTCCTCGCGCAACCGTGCCTCCAAAACACGGGCGGCGGCAAAGCGGATTTCCGGCTGAGCGGCGCTCAGGGCGCTGAGCAGCAAATCCGGCTCCAGTTGCGCCCGCGCCAGGGCAATATCGCGGGCCACGATCACGGCAAAGCTCAATTCCTGTAGATCGCGCTCGGTGTCTTCCAGACCTTGCAGCAAACCCTGTACTCCGGCAGCGCCCAATGCGACGAAGCTGTACAGCGCGCCGCGTCGGATCGGTAAATGCTCGTGACGCTGCGTACCCGCCAGCACCGGTAGCGCCCGCGTATCACCCAGCTTCGACAGGCCATCAGCGGCCCAACTGCGTACCGCCAGATCGGGATGAGCCAGTGCGGCCACCAACGGTTGTTCGTTGCCGTTTTGGCAAGCGGTGGCCAAACCGCGTGCGCCGTGTTCCCGCACTAGGGCATCTTCGTCGCGCAAAAGTGTGCTCAAAAACGGAATGCTAGCCGGAGCACCCACATTGGCGAGGGCACTGGCGGCCCGTTGACGCAGAATCTCGGCCGGATGATTGCGGTCGGTTTTGGGAATGCTGAGCAAAGCCTGCATCGGCCCGACGGCGCGATGATCCCGGCGTTTGCCGCACAATTCACCAGCGCGTACCCGCAGCAGATAAAACGGACTGTCGAAGGCCAGGGCAAAGGCTTGCGCGTCGTTGGGCAATAATTTGTCGAGCGCTTCGATGGCGGCGATAAATTCAGGGGGATCTTCGCTTTGCAGTAGCTCGATCAGGCGGCTCCGTAGCGGATCGGGATCGGTGGCTTCCAGCGCGCCTTTCAAGCCCGCCAAACGCACTTCGGCGGCGGGTGAATCGAGTGCCGCTCGATGATATTGCGCCCGTTTTTTGTCAGCTTCTTCCTTGGTCAAGGCGGTATAAGCGGCCAATCCTACTTCGGCGGCAACATCAGCGACCCGTTCGATCAGCAGTTCTTTGGCCCAAGCCCGTGACTGACGGGCTTGGCGGGCCAATTCGTCCACGGCCCAGAGGCGTATATCGGGATGGACCGAGGTGACTGCACGCCGCAAGGTGGTTTCCGGGCGTTTGCTGTGCCAGGCCCACAAGGTGCGCATGGCTTCCCGCCGCACTTCCTCGGACTCGTCGTCCAGAGCATGGCCGAGCAAGCCGTCGATGCGGGTCGCGAGTTCGCTTTGCGCGGTGGTGCCGTGTTTGACCAGAAGTTGCAGAGCGCGAGTCCGAATCGCACCCGCTTGGGTGCGTAGCGCCAGTTCAGCGAGGTCAATTTCGCCGTTCGGGCCTTCCGGTTCGGCCAGTTTGAATAGGCTGTCGAAGGCTTCGCTGCGCACTTGCGCATCGTCGTCGTTCAATAACCATTGCAGGCGCGCACGCAAGCGCGGATCACCTGCAAGATTGAGGGCTGCGTCGGCCAGGACGCGAGCGACCAGCCGCCGGATTCCGGCATCCGGTTCCCGGCTGAGTTGCAGCAGGGCGCCGCTGGCACGATCATCACCGAGCCAACTCAGGCACAGCGCACTTTGCAAGGCGATGTCTGGTTGACGGCAAACCAAGGCGGTGAAGAACGGCTCCAGTTCCGTTTCGGCCAAATTTTTGGAGGCGGTCGCACCTTTTTCGCCAACCCCTTGCGCCCGAAGCTCGTCCAGAATCTTGGTGACATAACCGCCACCGGCGTGTAGGCGGGCCGCCAGCGCGGGGTGTGCTGCGACCGCGATCCAGAGTGCTGCTTCGCGAACTTCGTAGCTTTCGTCGTTGAGTGCTTGGCCGAGCAGTTGGCGACCTTGTGGTGTGGCGTTCAGGCGTTGGCGACCTAGCCGAATCAGAACGGCACGTCGAATATCGGCGGAACTCCGCTCAAAGGCACCGCGCAGGGGAGGGACGCCTGCTTTAGGGTCCAGAGCCAGCAAGGCATCAAGCGCAGCTTCGCCGACTTTGGCATCCGTGTCGTTCAGCCGTTCGTTCAGCAGTCTCGGTACTAAGGGCGAAGCTTGAGCTAAGGCGCTCAAGCGCTGCACTACGTCGAGTCGGATATCCGCATAGCGGCTGTTCAGTGCCAATTGCAGCGCTTGCAGCGGCGTTTCGGCGTCGATCTGCTCCAGTGCTTTCAGCGCAGCCTTACGCAAGCCGACATGATCACTGTTCAATGCCTTGGCTAGTGCTGGTCGGCTGCGACGGCGTTGGCTGATTCCCAGCTTTTGCGCCGCTTCGATGCGTTGTCCTGTTCGGGAATCTTGGGTGAGTACCTGTTCCAAACCTTCGCGTGCTTCGTCCTCAGCCAGTTGCGCCAAAGCCTCCAGCGTGGCGGAAGAGGCGCGGTTGGTTTTGACCTCGTCGAGCAGTCGTTGCAGCCGAGAATCCCAAGTTTCGGCTGCGCCTGAGGGATTGCCGTTTTGATCGATTGGACTGAGCCAGATCAGTCGATTTTCTGTGACCGCGACCAGCAGTCCGCCGCGCTGTTCCGGTTTGGCTTGTGGTAGCGGGTCGAACCGGGCCAAGGCGCTGGCGTTACGGCCGATGGCTACGGTGCGCGGTTTGCGGCGCTGATCCAGCGTCCAGACCTTGAGTTCGCCGTCTTCGCCAAGCGAGAACAAGCGGCGTGGCAGCGGTCGGCCTTGTTCGTCGTTCAGTGCGGCGCTGAATAAGAGGCCGCGTACCGGACCCTGATGGGCAGCGTCACCGCTGCGATTTTCTTCGTCGATGGCGCCTTCCAGGAAGCAGACCCGGATCGAACCGTCGCCGCAGCCAGCCACGATCCGCCCGTCGCCGGTGAAGGCCAGCGCGGTGATGCCACGTTCGCCACAGGGCATGACGCGGGCTTCGGCTTCGCCTAGTTGCGCCAGTGGCAGGACGTAAATCGTGTTATCGGCTCCGGCAGCGGCCACGCTGCCGCTGGCTGTATCCAGCGCGACGGCGCGTAGAGGCTGTTCGCTCAGACGCCGCTTGCTTTGCTCGCGCAGGCGCCGTTGATCGCCGTCTATTTCGAGAGTGTGCAGCGCGAGTACGCCATCGTCGCCGACGCTCAAGACTTGTGAGCCGGTCGTGACCAGTGCGTGAATCGTGCCGCTATGAATAGATTGTTGCCCATCGGGCGTTTTGCCATCGCCGCTGGTGCGCCAAATCGCCAGATCGCCCTTGGTAGTTCCAGCCAGCAAGCAATCATCGCCGCAAAAGGCCAGTGCGGTTGCAGCGGCATCCAGCGGCGCGCTGAATCGGGGATTGAGCTTGGGCAGTTGCAGTAAGTGAACACTGGAGTCGGTGACCCCCGCCGCATCGCGGCGGCCACCGACTGCAAGGAGTTTGTCACTGGCAGCGACAGCTAATAGGCGTTCGATATGGGGCGCGTATTGTTTGGCCACGGGGGGCGGTTCCTTGCTAGATAAGGTGTGAATTCACAGGCTTTTGCCAGACAGAGACTAGATGAGATTCCGCTATTTCTCTGTGCCTTGATGCTTGCAATGATACTTTTGACTGACTCTTCTTGCATTCTCCAGGCACATTCGATTCCCGTATTTTTTCTAGTTCATATTCAATATGTTACGCCATACCTTGTTTACGCAGATTATGATTTATAAACCTATGAAGTTACAAGCGATAGTTGCGTGGGCATGTAGAAGGATAGGGAGATACATCTACTCAAGTGCTGACAGGGCATTGCCACGCGTTACGCTAAAAAAATCAGCATTATTTTTTATCGTTGTAGACAGAAATCTCGTGACAATACTGTCTCGTGATGGCATTGTCTCGTGACAGTGTTATCCAGAAATTGTTACGAAAAAATTTACGAAAATTTATCCGGTTTATTTAACTGGCAGAGTAGCGTAACTACGTTTGGAGGTTGGTGATGCACTTATCACGAAGAGCGGTGTTGATTCGCTTAGCTGCCAGTGTGCCCTTGGCGTCGTTTCTCAGCTCATTCCCACTCACATTCGCATCCGCTGCTGCCGCAACCGAAGGCGACAGCGACATCTTGAAGGTCAGCCGCGTGATTATCGGGCGGGACGATCTCAATCCTGCAATCGCCCAGCGCGTGTTCGATGCCCTGGTCACTAGGATTGACGGCTTCAAAGAAAAGCTTTCCGCGCTGGCATCGGCTCTGGGCGGCGGGAAGGATCGCGACGCAGCACTATCGGCACTGGATGACGACAACCTCGAACTGGCTTTAGCCATAGCCCAGCCATGGTATACCGGCGTAGCGGGTGTGGGCAGCGAGCATTCCTATGATGATGGCGCCATTTTCGTGACCTTTCTTGGAGCGGAGGCTTTTCGTGCGATTCAACATATCGTGCCGATACAGTCCTATTCGACAGGTGCTCCCGGTTGGTGGGCAGACACTCCTGCTGGCATGACCGCGCCGCCTATGCCAGAACAAATTCGTGACTGGGCCTATGTGCCACCCGGAGCCGATGGCCCCACCGTCAAGGCTGATCCTGAATTTTTAACTTTGGTCATGTCGCAAAAATCGCAGAAGATGAAGTAGTGCAACATATTGAAGATGCGTTGTTTTATAGCTGCTTTAAGGTGTGCAGCTTAGGCATGGTGCGTGCGTCGGACCTACGTAAGAGCGCTTGCGCTTGTGATTCAGTGTTCGAGCGGAGAGTGAGGGATTGTCCATGGCAGAATATGATGCGGATGTGATTGTTATCGGGGCTGGCGGTTTGGGTGCGGTGGTCGCTTTGCAAGCCGCAAAGGCAGGTAAGTCGGTCATCATGTTGGAGGCCGGTCCCGAGATCCCGAACTGGAAGGTCATCCAGAACTGGCGCTCGTCACCGCGTAAAGATAATTTCGTCGCACCCTATGGCGACTATCCCTGGGCGCCCAACAGCTACACCAAAGGGTATCTGGACAAGGATATCGATACCTTGCGTTGGCCCGGTACGGTGCGTGCAGTTGGTGGTACCTCGCGCCACTGGACAGGCATTACTTGGCGGTTTTTGCCCGAAGATTTCAAGCTGCAGTCAACCCACGGGGTGGGGCGCGACTGGCCCATCGGCTATGACGATCTTGAGCCGTTTTACACGGAAGCCGAATACTTCATCGGTGTGAGTGGAATGGATAGTGACGATCAGTCCGGCAAGCATGCCGGACTGGCTTACCCACACCGTTCCAAACCGTATCCGATGTCGCCAGAGGCCAAGCCTTATTCGGTTCAACGCCTACAAATGCGTTTGGCACCCATGGGGATGCGGATTATTCATGCCCCCTGTGCGCGGGCATCGCGCAATTATGACGGTCGACCGGCCTGTATCGGCAACAATCTGTGCCAGCAGCCCGAATGTCCCATCGGCGCCAAGTTCTCTGGCGAAATGGCGGTCGAAAAAGCACGTGCAGCGGGCGTGAAGTTGCGTAGCGAAGTGGTGGTAGACACCCTGAAAAAAGACGGATCGGGCAAGATTACCTCGCTCAGCTATCAGACCCGCGACGGTGTGCGGCAGACCTTAAAAGCTAAGACTTATGTGATTGCTGGGCATGCGCTCGAAACGCCGAAACTGCTGCTAATGAACGAACTGGCCAACCGTTCCGGGCAGTTGGGACGCAATCTGATGGTGCATCCCGGTTTCGCCAGTTTCTTCGAAGTTGATGAGCCACTCTGGCAGGGAAGAGGGCAATATAACCATGCCATCATGGTGAATTGGCGCAGCGGCGATCATCGCAAAGAAAGTGCGGCATTCACCATGTCACCTTGGAACGTCAACAAAACTGCCGATCTGACAAATATTTTGTTGCAGAGCAAGTTGATCGGCAGCAAATTGGATGCCGCCATCCCGGAAGCCGTTGGCCGTACCGTGATGATGCTGAGTATCCTGGAGGATCTGGCTAACCCAGACAACGGCGTCTCTCTGAATCCGAACTGGAAAGATGCATTGGGGCTTCCTGGGCTGCACTTCAAATATCGGGTTGCGGACTACACCAAGGCGTGCCTGCCCAATATTTTCAACGACTCTGCCAATATCGCTCAGGCGATGGGTGTCAAGAAGGCACCCATGCTCGAATATTTCATCACTCATGGACATCTGATGGGGACGGTCATGATGGGTGATGATCCATCAAATTCCGTGGTAGATCGCAATCTGCGATGCCACGACCATGAGAATCTCTTCCTGGTGACGACCGGCGTTTATCCGTCGTCCACTGCGGTAAATCCCACTTTGACTGGCTATGCGCTGGCTTTTCGTGCAGGCCATTATATTGCGGCGGAGGTATGAGCATGCGCGGCTTATTCCTACTTGTAACTGCATCCGCTGCTTTGTTGTTCACTGCGGCTGGTTTTTCGCAAAGCACTGAAAATACGGCACCAGCGACGGATGCACCCATTGCCTCGTCCCAAGCGGCGGGGATGAGCACAACACCGCCGTCTCGCGGCAAGCTGATCGCGATTGCGGGAGATTGCGCCGCGTGCCATGCCAACCCTGCGGGTGGGTCTGAGTTCTCAGGTGGATTCGCACTCGCCACACCCATGGGCAAAGTCTATGCCCGCAACATCACCTCAGATCCTAAAACAGGGATTGGTGGCTGGACGCTTCAGGAGTTCGACCAGGCGTTACGTGGAGGCCGATCAAAAAATATTGGACACCTCTATCCGGCGATGCCGTACACCAGTTATCGCTATATGACGGATGACGATGTCAAGGCACTTTATGATTACCTGATGGATGAGGTGCAGCCGGTCCAGAACGCGGTGCCCGAGACTCATCTGGGCTTTCCTTTCCTGCGATCTGCGATGGTGTTCTGGGATGCGCTGTTCTCAGGCAGCGGCAAGGCTCCAACCCTCGAAAATGCCAGTCCACAGATCCAGCGCGGACAATATCTGGTCGATGTATTGGGCCATTGCGGCGAATGCCATACCCCGCGTGGACTCATGCTTCAGTCCAAAGCGGGGAGTGAACATCTAGGCGGTGCTGTAGTCGGGAGTTGGTATGCGCCGAATATCTCTTCTGACAAGAACGGGATTGGCCGATGGACAGACGAGGAACTGAAGAAATTCCTGGAACATGGCAAGGTGAAAAGCGCCAACGCCGGTGGTGATATGGGCCTAGCGGTGCGGGTGAGCCTGTCGCAGTTGCCTCAAAGTGATCTCGATGCGGTAGTTGCCTATCTGAAAGCAACACCGCCGGTGGTTGGCCAGCCGCTGGCACCGGTGGTCGAAAAAGTGGCACCGATTGAGCCTGCCTCGGTCGAGCCCGTCAATGCGGATTACAAAGCCTTCTTTGATGCGAGTAGCACCAACGGCACACTGCTGTATCTGTCGGCATGCGCGGCGTGCCACGGTGTCGATGGATCGCTGGCGAAAGGCGCTGGCCCGTCGCTGACGCACAGCGGAGCGGTAAGGGCGAGCAATCCGATCAACGTAGTACAGACGATCACTACCGGGATCAACCTCGGTGAGCTGGATCAGCAACATCTAATGCCTTCTTTTCGCTCTGAGTTGAATGATGCCCAGATTGCCGCGATTGCGAGCTATGTACGTCAGCGTTTTGGTGGCATCCAACAGAGTGTGAGCGAGTCCGAAGTCGTCAGTATCCTGAAGGGTACCCATGACATTCCTTGGCTATTGCTCAATGCGCGGTGGTTGGCTTGGCTTGGGCTGATAGCGGGTTTTGCCGTCGTGATCGGTGGCGGCTTGCTGATTGCCCGCCGCGCTCGCTTGAAAAAAGCGGTTTAAATGAACTCCACTACACGCGATGGAAGGAGTTGAAAGATGTTTGAAAAACTGCGCGAGCTTTCCGGCACGGAACCCGTAAAGCAGGATGATGGGTCGTACACGCCTTCCCGACTGTCGCTTAAAGTGGCAGCGCCAAGCAAGACGGATTATGACCATGCGAGCTATCCCAACGCTTTGTCCGATGGGAAAAAGAAGGTTCTAGTCCTCTGTACAGAAGAGCGATTTCTCACCACGGCTAATGGCGAAAAATTCCGAACCGGTAATCACCCGGTCGAACTGTTCGTGGTTCTCCTGCATCTGGAGAAGGCGGGTTTCGGTTGCGACCTTGCCACGATCTCCGGTGCACCGGTCGCGATTGAAGATTGGGCCATACCGGAGCAGGACGAAGCCGTAATCGGGATCATGGAGCGCTATCGGCCTAGTCTGGAAAAGCCGCTTTCTCTATCTGAAGTGATCGCTAGCAGGTTGGGGAAGGATTCGCCCTATGTCGCCGTGTTTATTCCGGGTGGACATGGCGCAATACTGGGGTTGCCGGAAAGTCGAGAGGTTAAACAGGTACTGCGCTGGGCAATCGACAGCGGCAAGTACATCATCGCGATTTGTCACGGCCCAGCCGCCTTCCTGTCGCTGACCCTTGATGAGAACCCACAGAATTTTCCTTTCCACGGCTACAAATATTCGGGTTTTCCAGACAGCGGGGACAAGCTGTTGCCCTGCATCGGTTATTTGCCGGGCAAGATGCCGTGGTATTTCGGCGAAAAGCTGGATGATCTCGGTATGAAAAATGTCAGCAATATTCCGAGCGGCACCGTCAAGGAAGACCGCCGATTACTGACCGGCGATGGCCCCCTTGCCGCCAATGCATTAGGCGAACTCGCCGCGAAGCGTTTGCTTGAAGCCTGCAGTACTAAATAAGTCTCGGCTGCTGAAAAACTTTTGATAAAAGGAGCTCGCTCATGAGCAAAATCGTAGCGGACGTATTGATTGAAGTTCTGGAAAGCGCGGGTGTAAAACGGTGCTATGGCATCGTCGGCGATACGATGAACCACTTTGCGCATTCGCTGGATAAAAGCTCCATTCGCTTCGTGCATATGCGTCACGAAGAAGCGGGCGCGTTCGCGGCGGCGGCTGAATCTCAACTCACGCATGGCTTGACGATTTGTGCGGGTAGCTGTGGTCCCGGCAGTTTGCATTTCATCAACGGCTTGTTTGAAGCCAATCGCAATCGCGTTCCAGTCGTTCTGATCGCTACTCAGCTCGTGCGCCGAGACCTTGGTTTTGAGGCTGTTCAAGAAGTAGATTTCAAAAAGGTCTATGACAGTTGCAGCGTCTATTGCGAAATGATTTTGACGCCGGATCAGGCCCGCCGAAAGATGGTTGCAGCGTGTCAGGCTGCGCTCACCAAACATGGCGTAGCGGTCGTCATCCTGCCTGCCGATATTGCCATGGCGAAGGCGGTCGACGAGCTGCCTTATAAGGTGACGGCGTCGCTTCCCATGGTACGGCCGAGCGACGATGATCTCGATGCAATGGCCAAGCTCCTCAATGGCAGCTCCAAGATCACGATCTATGCAGGCGCTGGATGTGAAGGTGCATCGGCCGAACTAGCCGCATTGTCTGACAAGCTCAAGGCACCACTCGCCCACACCTCTCGCGGCAAGGATTTTGCCGAATTGAACAATCCCAACAACGTCGGTATGACGGGATTAATCGGCGAAGCGCCCGGTTATCATGCAGTGCTGGATTGTGATGTGCTTTTGCAACTGGGTGCGGATTTTGCTTGGCCGCAGTTCTATCCCGACAAGGCGCACATTATTCAGGTGGATCGGGAGCCGAGCCATATCGGCCGTCGGCATCCGGTGGAAATAGGCGTGGTTGGCCATATTAAGGCCACTCTGGACGCTTTGTTACCGCGTCTGGAACCACATCAAGACGATAGCTTCTTGAGAAAATATGTTGAGCGCTTCAAAGCATTGCGTGCCAAAGAAGCCGAAGAAAAACCAGACGATCCAGATGCAAAGATTGCGGGTTCTTATCTGGCAAAGCTCATCAACAAGCATGCTAATGATGATGCCATCTTTGTTGCAGACGATGGCACGCCACTGGCTTGGACCTTGCGCCATATAGAAATCCATGGTGGTCGCCGCACATTTGGCAGCTTGCTGCACGGAACAATGGCCGGTGGGATGCCTTCAGCATTGGGATTGAAGGCGTGCGCACCATCGCGGCAGATCATCGTTTTGGCGGGTGATGGTGGTTTTGCGATGTTGCTGGGTGATTTGCTGACGACGGTCCAGGAAGATTTGCCGATCAAGATCGTTGTGTTCGATAACGGGAAGCTTGGCTTCGTGGATATCGAACAAAAAGCCTCCGGTCTGATCCCCGTTTTCACCGATCTCAAAAATCCCAATTTCGGCAAAGTCGCGGAGGCGGTCGGAATTTGGGGGCAGTCGGTTGAAAAGGCGGGTGATTTGGAAGGAGCCGTGCAGGAATGGTTAGCGCAACCGGGTCCGGCATTGCTCGATGTGAAGGTCATGCCGATGCAGCTGATTCAACCACCTTCACCCTTGGTCTCGCCGGAATCCGTGATTGGTATGGCGTCCTATTCGGTCAAAGCTATCCTGCAAGGCAAGGGCGGTGATGTGTGGGAGATGATCCAGGAAAGCAGTTGACATCTCCCCCTCTTTGGAAAAGGGGGTTGGGGGGATTTTTTTTATACGAGCGATGAGGCTCAAATCCCCCTTTGCTAAAGAGCGGACTGAACAGTCACGTATGAGGCAGCGTTATGGATGTGACGATTGAAGATCTGCGTAAGACCGCACAGCGCAAAGTGCCCAAAGCATTTTATGACTATCTGCATTCGGGCAGTTGGACCGAATCCACGATGGCCTCGAATCACGATGATCTTCAGAAGGTGATTTTCCGCCAAAAGGTCGCTGTCGATATGAGCAACCGCAGCTTATCGACGACGATGGTCGGGCAGCCAGTTTCGATGCCATTGGCACTTGCTCCTGTTGGCTTTACCGGCATGCAGCATGCGAACGGCGAGATCTTGGCGGCGCAGGCTGCCGAGAAATTTGGTGCGCCATTTAGCCTCTCGACGATGAGCATTTGTTCTATCGAAGATGTGGCGGAGAACACCACCCAACCGTTCTGGTTCCAGCTCTATTTCATGCGTGACCGCGACTTTATGGAGGACTTGCTTAAGCGCGCCCATGATGCGGGCTGTTCCGCGCTCATTGTCACTCTCGATCTGCAAATGACGGGGGTGAGAATCGATACCTATCGCGATGGTATGGCGGGTCATTCGCTGTCTGCCAAGATCAAGTCCGCACTCGAAATGGCGCTGCACCCGGTCTGGGGCATCGAGATGCTGATGGGTGGGAAGTACACTTTCGGCAATATCGTCGGTCATGCCAAGACGGTTGGCGGTCTGGGTGATGTGGCTGGTTGGGTGGATAGCCAGTTCGATCAAACGCTGAGTTATGCGGAGCTGGATTGGATCCGCAAACGCTGGGATCGCAAGATCATTCTCAAAGGCATTATGGATAAGGA
>JACSSB010000115.1 GCA_014879435.1 Phycisphaerales bacterium | reverse complement strand
GCCTGATCCGCAAATAAAGCCTTAATTCCTCACTGAAAACGCCAGCATGCATTGACGCAGATCTGGGTTACATCTCCTGCGCAAAAAATAATGGCGGCCTAATTCTTGCCCCGATTGTTAAGGATCAGGTCATGAAGATCATGAATAATGCCTTCGGTGACGCTACTCCGATCAAGGCAACCTATATGCGTGGTGGTACCAGCAAAGGCGTGTTCTTTGCACTCGATGATCTGCCACCAGCGGCTCGCGTACCCGGAGCGGCACGCGACCAACTGCTGCTGCGAGTGATCGGTAGTCCCGATCCTTATGGCAAGCAGATCGATGGCATGGGGGGTGGGTCTTCGAGCACGAGCAAAGTGGCTCTTTTATCGCGCAGCACACGCAGCGATTGTGATGTGGATTTTCTCTTTGGTGCAGTTTCCATCGAATCGGCGGTCATCGACTGGAGTGGTAATTGCGGCAATCTGACGGCGGCGGTGGGCCCCTTCGCCATTACCCACGGTTTGATGGATACTCCGCCAGAGGGCATGGTCGCCGTGCGTATCTGGCAGGCGAACATCGGAAAGAAAATCATCGCCCATGTGCCTGTAGTGCAAGGACGTGTCGTAGAGGCCGGGGAATTTGTGCTGGATGGCGTTACCTTTCCCAGTGCAGAGATTCAGCTCGAATTTCTGGACCCTGGCGCCGATGAGGCTGGATCGGGCGGAGCTATGTTACCGACGGGACGGGTGCTGGATCATCTGCAGGTTCCGGGCATTGGACGCATCGAGGCCACCTTGATCAATGCAGGAAATCCTTCGATATTTGTGGCAGCGGCGGACCTGGGCCTTCGCGGCGACGAAACCCAGGCAGAGGTCAACACTCACCCAGAATTATTAGATCGACTCGAAGCGATCCGGGCGCATGGCGCGGTAGCCATGGGTTTGGCGATCAGCGTGGACGATGCCTCGCGCAACCGACCGCATACGCCCAAACTGGCATTTCTGGCGCCTCCGCAGGATTTCATCGCAGCGGGTGCTAAGCGGGTGACAGCCAGTGAGATCGATCTATTGGTCAGAATCATGTCGATGGGTCAAATGCATCATGCCATGACGGGGACGGGTGCTGTCGCTATTGCTGCCGCTGCCGCCATTCCCAACACCGTGGTTGCACGCATGCGGCGACCGGGCACGGATAAGCAGATCCGTATCGGGCATGCTTCGGGGGTTTTGAGTGTCGGCGCGCAGGCGCAGCAAACCGAAAACGGTTGGCATATTTCGAAAGTCATCATCAGCCGCAGCGCCCGTCGCTTGATGGTGGGTGAGGTCTTTCCCGCGCCGCAGACTGAAGAGAGTGAGTCGTCTTTGGGGTCATGACTTTCAGTAAAATCGGTATGAGTACTAGTCAATTTATTAACCTCATCGGGAGGTAGAGAACCGTATGATGCATTTAAAGTGGAAAGGGTTGCTCAGTCTTCTAGTTGTCGGGCTCTTAGCGATCCCGATGATCGTGACAGCACAAGATTACATCGACCGTGACGATGGCGGGCGTGGCCCGATTGAAGTTACCAACGATTGGCGAAATGAGGTCCAGATCACTATGTGGACAAACCGTCGGGAACGGATTGGTGGGTCTTGGACTCTCGATTCGGGAGATGTCGCTTTCCTGGCGGTTGGCTCGTCTCGAATCAAGGTTCGACCAAACTACAAGATCAAGGTTGGAAACGACTGGGGCTGGGTCGATGTTGGGGATATCGGCCAGTTCCAGGACGGCGTTTGGTACGTCAACGTGCGCGATGTGTGGCGCGCTACCCATCGAGATCGCGCCGGTGGTCGGGACGATGATCGTCCCTACCGGGAAGATGTTCCTGATTACTTGCGGTGACGCGAGGCATATTGGCTTTCAGAAATTATCACATTGCATTTGAACGGGCCGGGATTGACCGGCCCGTCTGCGGTTATCCATTCCCTTAAAGCCGACCAGGATCGAGCCACGGTGTATTCCGTGGCGTGGTGTTCGATCACATCGTGCCGCAGCATCACATTGCGATCATCGCGTCACCACTCTGCGCAATCACGCTTCACCCGAGCCAAGATTTCGAAAACTCCTCTATCCATTACTGCCGCCAGCCTTGACAGGTGGGGATGATCCTTCTATCTTTGGAGTACATTTGTACTCTATAGCGGATCATCATGCCCAAATTGACGGACGATGCTGCGTATCTGGCGCGCCTTCAGGAGTATTACACCCGCTGGCGAGTGTTGCCGGCTTATGGCCCCTTGCAAGAAGTGTTGGGATTGGCTTCGCGCTCAGCGGTGGCAAAGGTGCTGAGCCGATTGCGTGAGGCCGGCTTTTTGGAGCGGGTGCCGAATGGGCGTTGGATTCCAACTTCCCGTTTCTTCGAGCGGCCA
>JACSSB010000020.1 GCA_014879435.1 Phycisphaerales bacterium | reverse complement strand
TGCTACGGGGTCGTTCAACATCCAGACCCCGCAGGGCGTCATTCAAGGTATTTCTCACCGCTATTGCCAAGTGCTGCAACGCGCCGATGGCTATGGCTATTCCCTTCATGCGACCTAAACGGAGGTTGCGAGACGGGTGGCCGGACCGCGCGCTGCGCGGTGCGCTTTCCCTCCCCGCCCTGAACGGTGGGGTCTCTCGCGCAAAACTGATGAAATACCTGGACGAATTTCGCGATGGCCGACTGGCACAAGGGCTAGCCGCACGCATTCGGCGAGAGGTCGAGCCAGAACGGCGGTATGCGTTGATGGAATTCTGCGGTGGTCATACCCATGCCATCTGCCGCTATGGCATTGAAGATCTATTACCCGCTCAGATTCGCCTGATTCATGGTCCCGGCTGCCCAGTCTGTGTACTTCCCAGCGGGCGCCTGCAGGCCGCGATTCATCTGCTGGAAAACGAAGATGTGATCCTGTGTAGTTTCGGTGACCTGCTGCGTGTTCCTGGCCTTCGCGGCGACACTTTGTTCAAAGCCAAGGCACGTGGTGCCGACGTGCGCATGGTGTATTCGATCAGCGATGCCCTCAATCTCGCCCGGACCCAATCTGAGCGCCATGTCCTCTTCTTCGCCATCGGCTTTGAGACCACCGCTCCGTCCACCGCCGTTGCCATCGCTCAGGCCCAGCGCGAGGGGCTCAACAATTTCAGCGTGTATTGCAATCACCTTCTGACTCCGCCAGCGCTGCGCGCCTTGCTGGAGATGGATCATGCTCCAATTCTTCACGATGGAACCGCACAAGGAAGCGGCAAGATAGATGGTTTCATCGGCCCCGCTCATGTCAGCACCATTATCGGCACGCGAGCCTACGAGTTTGTCGCCGCCACATACCGCCGACCGCTGGTCATCGCCGGTTTTGAACCGCTGGATGTGTTGCAGTCGATTCTGATGCTGGTGCGTCAGATCAACGCCAGCGCGGCACGAGTGGAGAACGAATACACCCGCGCCGTCAGCGCTGATGGCAACCGCAAGGCACAAAAATGGATGGAGGAGATTTTTATGCTCCGCCCCCATTTCGAATGGCGCGGCTTGGGCGAACTGCCAGACAGTGCCCTGGCGATCCAACCAGAGTTTGCGGACTGGGACGCCGAACGCCGCTTTACCATACCTTCGATATCGGCCAGCGATCACAAAGCCTGTGCCTGTGCCGAGGTCTTACGCGGAGTCATACGTCCGCAAGCGTGTCCGGTATTTGCCACCGTCTGCACCCCCGATCATCCTCTTGGAGCCTGCATGGTCTCGCCTGAGGGTGCTTGCGCTGCGCACTATCATTACGGCCGCTTCCGTCAGGCGGTAGCGTCATGAATAAGCACCGTGACCTCTTTGCCAACCCGCTCGATCTGGCGCAAAGCCGCGTCGAAATCGGCCATGGTGGTGGCGGCCGAGCCACGACACAACTGATCGAAGCATTGTTTCTGGCCGCATTTGACAACGATTGGCTGCGCGCTCAGGACGATTTTGCACGCTTGATCGTTCCTCCTGGCCGACTGGTGATGGCGACCGACAGTCATGTGGTTTCACCGCTCTTCTTTCCAGGTGGCGACATCGGTTGTCTGTCGGTTCATGGCACCCTCAACGATGTGGCGATGTCCGGCGCACGACCGTTGTACCTAGCTGCCAGCTTCATTCTGGAAGAAGGCTTTCCCTTGGCTGATCTGCAGCGCATCGTGGAATCGATGGCACAAGCGGCGCGGACAGCAGAAGTGCCCATCGTGACCGGCGATACCAAGGTGGTGGAGCGTGGCAAGGGCGACGGGGTATTCATCACCACCACTGGCATCGGGGTGATTGCGGATGGCATTGATATCTCCGCCAACCGGGCACAACCGGGCGACGCCATTTTGCTCAGTGGTTCATTGGGCGAACACGGCATGGCAGTGCTGGCACAACGAGAACATCTGGATTTCGATACGCCTATCGAGTCCGATACCGCTGCCCTGCATGGACTGGTGGCGACGATGGTGGCGGCAGTTCCTGATATGCATTGCCTCCGTGACCCCACCCGTGGCGGTCTGAGCAGTGCCTTGAACGAAATCGCCCGCCAATCTGGAGTTGGAATGCGGCTGCGTGAGGCAGCGATTCCGGTACGTGAACCGGTGCGGGCACTGTGCGAGTTTTTGGGTCTAGACCCACTCTACGTCGCCAACGAGGGCAAGCTATTGGCGATTTGCCCAGCGGCAGTGGCTGAAATCTTGCTCGCGGCGATGCACGCGCATCCGCTGGGACGGGAAGCGGCTATCATCGGCGAGGTGGTGGCAGACGCACATAACTTCGTGGAAATGGAGACGGTGTTTGGTGGGCGGCGATTGGTGGACTGGCTGAGCGGGGAACCACTCCCCCG
>JACSSB010000021.1 GCA_014879435.1 Phycisphaerales bacterium | reverse complement strand
GCCTCGTGTGCGCCAAAGCCCAACTCGCGCAGTACCTGCCGACCGGCCCGCAGTGCCGATTCAAAGGTTTCCCGTTCAAGGTGTTTGACGTTTCGGTTCATCAGACTGAACAGATGGGATACATTGCGTGCGCGGGCCACAATGGTCAGATGGGGATAATTCTCTTGTACTACGTCTACCAATCGTAAATTGGTGTCCACATCGTCTAGCGCCACCACCAGCAGGCGCGCCTTGGCGATACCGGCTGCTTCCAAAAGATCGAGGCGGGTAGCATCGCCATAGAAGATCTGAAAGCCGAAGCGGCGCAGTAGAGCAATCTGATCGGGATCGTGATCCAGTACGGTGGCGGTGATGCCGTTGGCGAACAACAGTCGGCCAATGATCTGTCCGAAGCGGCCAAAGCCCGCGATTAGCACCAACGATTCTTGAGGTGGAATAGGGTCAGGATCGGGATCGGCAATCGCATAACGTGGCACCAAAATACGTTCGTAGATCAACAGCAAAAATGGCGTAGTAGCCATCGACAACGCTACGCTCAAGGTCAGTAAAGCCGCCTGTTCGCTCGAAATCATCGCGGTTTGCGCAGTCAATCCCAAGATAACAAAGGCGAATTCACCGCCGGGTGCTAACAAAGCCGCTAGCAGCCAGCGTTGTGTGGTCGCTACACCTAGCGGCCCAGCAATCATCCGTAGGGCCAGCAGCTTCAGCAACAGCAGACCACCGGTCAGCATCAAGATGGCCATCGGCCGTGCCACCAGTAGACCTAAGTCGATTGACATACCAATGGCAATGAAAAACAGACCGAGTAATAGACCCTTGAATGGCTCCAGATCGGCTTCTAGGGCATGGCGATATTCCGACTTGGCCAACACGACTCCAGCGATGAAGGCGCCCAGTGCCATGGATAGGCCAGCACGTTGCATCAACACCGCGATGATTACCACGATCAAGAGCGCGACTGCCGTAAATAGCTCGCGAATGCCGGTGCGAGCGATCAAGCGCAGGGCTGGGCTGGCGATGTATTGTCCGGCCAGTAGGATGCCAGCAATGGCGGCTATCCCCAGGCCCACCGAGATCTGACTATCCGCACCACCGCTTTGGCCAAGTAGGGAGGGTAGGGCAATGAGTGGAATGGCGGCGATGTCCTGAAATAGCAGAATCCCGAAGGTCAATTGACCAATCGGAGCAGGCAACAGGTTGCGCTCGTTTAGAGTGCGTATCGTGATTGCGGTCGATGACAACGCCAAGGTCAGGCCCAGCAACAGTGCGGTGCCAACTGGCAAACCCAGTGCCCATCCCGCACCAGCTAACAGCCCGCCACAGGCCAACAATTGCGCGCCGCCACCGCCAAATACATCCCGGCGCATCGTCCACAATCGGCGTGGTTCGAGTTCGAGGCCAATCAGGAACAGCATCAATACCACGCCGAATTCAGCAAAATGCAGGATGGTTTCGACGTCGCTGATCAGACCCAATCCGGCCGGGCCAATAGCGATGCCGGCCGCCAGATAACCTAGGATCGCACCCAGTCCCAGCCGCATCGCCAGCGGCACGCACAACAACGCGGCGATAAGGTAGATGAGCATGTTGCTCAG
This sequence comes from Phycisphaerales bacterium, assembly GCA_014879435.1. Classification (GTDB taxonomy): domain Bacteria; phylum Pseudomonadota; class Gammaproteobacteria; order Competibacterales; family Competibacteraceae; genus Competibacter. The sequence goes on along the minus strand of JACSSB010000021.1, from coordinate 820 downwards.
CCAGCTTGGTTCGTGCACGGGGTAACCTCAGTTAGAGTCGGTGATCCAGGTCGGATAGCGGGTGAGCTGGTCGCGGTAATGGGTGCTCCAGGTGAGCAGAGCATCAGTGTCCAGATGTGGTACGCCGTGCAACACCCAGGGTGGTAGCCAGCTCATGCCGCACAGGCGAGCAGTCTGGCGTAGCGGCAGTAGAAAGTCCTCGTAGGCATGGCCGTGGATACCTTCGACGCTGTAGCTGTCTCGTAAGCCGCCAGTAGTGGTGACGCACCACAGATGCTTTCCTGCCAGCGCTGTTCCATTTGGTCCGTAGGCCCAGCCATATTCCAGTACGGTGTCGATCCACAGCTTGAGCAGGGGAGGCAGACTGTACCAATGGGTCGGGTATTGCAAGACGAGAAGGTCGGCGGTTTGGAGTGCTCGTTGTTCGGCCTGGGCGTCGATGTTGAAATCTGGATAGTGCTCGTATAAATCGTGCACCGTGACACTGGGAACGGTGACGGCGGCTTCAAGCAGCCGCCGATTGGCACTCGAACGCCGGCTGTGTGGGTGGGCGTAGATCAAAGCGATGTTATTTATGGTAAATCCCTCGTGTTGTACCGGGCTGGCTTTTTGCTTCGCTGGCGCTGAACAGGTTCCAGCCTCGGTATTGCGCGGTGGCGAACAGGCTGAGAATCAGTAGGCCAGCGATGAAATAGCTTCGGAACATATTGCCCTTTGCTCTCTTATGTCGTGCCCATTGGCCGGATTGATATCATCATCTTATTTCGAATCATTTCGAGATAAGTCCATCCATTCACTCATTATCGCTCTCAGCCCAGCG
>JACSSB010000208.1 GCA_014879435.1 Phycisphaerales bacterium | reverse complement strand
GAGGAACTCGATAGTGATGTAGATGTTCCACTATTGCTTCCTCCCAAACTCGAACTACTCGACGACAACCCCGATCCGCTCGACAATTGCGTCGATTTCAGACCTGGTGCTAATTCACCGCCCCGACCCGATCCCCCGCTGCCACCGCTGAGATTAAATAAACCGTTAAGCAATTCAGCCATGTAGTCGGCCCGGCTGTTCTGCACATGATAAACATACAAGCGTTCGCCACCCATACCATCCAGCCGTTGGATCCAAATCGCTGCCTCGCGGAGATATTCCAACTGCGGCGTGATCACTAACAGCGCATTCAGCTTACTCAGTGGCACAAATTTCAGCATCCCCGCAAGCGGTGTTCCAGAACCCTCACCCAAAAATTGGTTCAACTCGGTGGCGACAGCCTGACTGTCTACATTCTGTAACCGGAACATACCGATGGACATGCCCTTAAGCCAATTCACATCGAAGGTATCGATGGTATTCTGGGCATTGGCCAACTCTTCTGGAGTTCCAGCCAAAATCAGCAGGTTACGAACAGGGTCCGCCCGCAGAACACCCCCTTCTGGCAGAAACGGCGTAATGATCGTCTGCATCTCGGTGGCGCTTACATAGCGTAACGGCACAATGCGCACACCATATCCCGCACCACGCTGTCCCAAGCGTGGCGGCAAACTCCCTTTCTGAACAGCGCCAGTCCCTGGAATAATTCGGTATACCCCAGCGTCGCGAACCAGAACCGCATTGTTGGCACGAAGGAGTGTTTCTAACGTGGGCAACAACTGCTCCCGAGTCAGCGGCTGACCGGTCTGCACTGTGACTTGTCCCTGCACTTGTGGATCGATCGTATAGTTTTCCTTCAGCGTATCGAAAACGATCTTGATCAGATCACGGATATCTGCCTCCTCGAAATTGAGAGTCACTTCACCCGCTGCGGTACGGGTCACAGAGGCCGGTTTAGCTGCCGCCTTCTTGGTATCAATGAAATTACCCGTACCTGGCAAGATCATCGAGCCTTTGGGTGGCATGACAGCGCCGTCTTGGTCGGCTCTTGAAGAATTCGTGGACTGCAGAGGCTTTGCGATCAGCTGAGGTGTTTCACCTCCAACGAGCGCGGTAGATGACGCCTCATCCTGAATGCTCTGATCGGTGGGAGTCGACGTACATGCACCAAGCAACAGCACCATCAGTGTGCTGAGCAGTGCGAAAAAAGCGATTTTCATGAAATTTTCAGCCTTATCCATCATTTTCTTACGGCAGCGCGAGAACGATCAGCGATCAGGAGGATCGGGTCTGGGCGGAACCATTGCCCCTTCGGCCGGGCGCATGTCGCGGCTTCTTCTTTCGATGGCACGGGAGCGACCGATGTCGGGAGAATTGGGTCTGGGTGCAGCCACTGGCCGATTGACCGGTGGTGGTATATTGCGACCGCTCCCCGCATCGGCTTGTCGAGCACGACGTTTAGTCGGTCTTTCAGGACGAGTCAACGGCAATTCCTGCGTCACCTCTCCCTTTCGCAACACAATTCGGTCGGGAAAAACGGCATCCAGCTGCCACTCGCCCACCGTTCCTCCTGGCCCCACGCGCATCGTCTTAGCATTGGACCCTTCAGGCCGCAACAAAGCCATCTTGAGCTTGGATGTAATCATGACTCCAAGCAAAGAAAATTTCTGTTCCGGTCCAGGGGGTGCTGGCGCTCCCGACTCAGGCTCCTCAAAGGGAGACTCCGGCTGACGGGTAGCGATAAACACAGGATGGGCAATAATTTCGCCATATCGCTCCAACGGCGGTAAACGAAAGGGCGACATAGGCTCCACCACAGGCAATTCTGGAAGCCGATTAGCGTTGATCGTCGTCGAAAGACGTGGTGGATGCATCAGTTGCCAGGACACAATGGCTGCAGCAACGCCCCCAATGAGTAGCCAAAGTAATAGGCCGACATTCCGGGACGTCATCTAAGCCTTCTCCTTGCGTAGATAGCCCGAGACTTCAAATTGAACACTCAACTGTACCCGGGTATCGTCGCTCATCCGGCCGTTGGATAGCCGCTGGCGGATTTCCCGCGCCGATACTTCTAAATTATCAACAAACAACAACGGAGTCTGAGACTCCAAGCTATGCAAAATTTTTCGCAAACTTTCGATATCCCCAGTCACGGTCGCGTTGACCGTCACTTTTACCGTATTTCCTTCCTCGACTGGCGGCAGGGATTGCGTGCTACGCAGGGTGCCACCTGCTGCCTCGACAGCCATTTTGACCCGCTGCTGCAAATCGGCAGCAGCCAGTGATGGTGTCGGTTGCGGTAGATACTGGGTAGTTACATTACGATCCTGCTGAATTTTAGTGATCAATCCTTGAACCGGCTCATGGCTGGCGGCCATCCGTTGCAGTTGCTCCAAGCGTCCCTGATTTTGTTCCTGACGCTCTTGATAAAAACGGTAGCGC
>JACSSB010000282.1 GCA_014879435.1 Phycisphaerales bacterium | reverse complement strand
AAAGCATATCCCACGGGAGAGGTGGCTCCCGTATTTTCCCGCGAATGGGTGGTAGAACCCATCGCGGGTTTCTTTGGTTTATGACTATTGGGAGGCACTACCGTCAGATGATCCAATCCTCAAATGGTAGCGATATTTTGATGAGAGACGTGTCTCATGGAGAGGCAACTAGAAACATCAGGTAAAGCGACGGCCAATTCGCCAATTACTTGATTACTACTGTCAGGAAGCGCAATCCCCGTCGTGGCTGACGCGGTCGCGGCCTAGCCGCTTACTGGCATACATCTGCTCATCGGTTCGTCCGAGCCACTGATCCACGGTTTCATTCGGTCGATAGGCCGCTACCCCAAAACTGGCAGTGATCCGCCCACTTTCCAGTGAAAGCCCCTCACCCAGTGCTAAACGTAAGGTCTCGGCCAGAGTGGTGGCCTCCGGTCCGGTCGTCTCGGGGGCAAGAATCAGAAACTCTTCACCGCCCCAACGGGCGAGCACATCGTTACGGCGCAATCGCCCTCGCACCCGCGCTGCAGCCTCGCAGAGCACTTGATCTCCTTGTTCGTGGCCGAAATTATCGTTGACCCGCTTGAAGTGATCCAGGTCGAACATGATCAGAGCCAGTGGTCGGCCATGACGGCGGGCGCGTTCAACCTCCAGATCAAGCATCGTGTGTAGATGGCGTCGATTGAAAGTACCGGTCAGCGGGTCGGTGGTGGCCAATCGGCGTAGCTCGATTTCCATAGCGCGTTGCTCGGTCACATCACGGCCGACCCCTTGGAGCTCCATCAGTGCATCGTCGGCATCAAGAATCGCTTCGTTGCGCCATTGTATCCAGCGAATTGCGCCATCGCTTCGAGTGGCACGGTGTTCTTGGATGTGACTGGGGCGGGTGGTGCCGCAGCGTGATACCCGTGCCAGCGCGTCAGCGCGATCATCTTCGGGAATAAGGGTGGAAAAATTAGTACCTAACAATTCTTCTGAGGTACGACCGAAATAGCGACAATAGGCGGAATTGACAAAAGTAAGAGTTCCGTTTGGCAAGAAACGACACACTAGATCGGCTTGTTTCTCAACGATAGCTTGATAGCGCGCTTCGCTAAGTTTGAGCAGTTCCTCAGCTCGCTTGCGTTCGGTGATATCGAGCACGGTGAACAAGATCCCTTGGGATGGGTCGCTGATATCCAGCAGGATTATGCTGAGCATGACATCAATGGTGGTGCCGTTCTTATGGCGCCAGCGCACATCAAGGGTGTTGGCACGATCTTCGGTGGCCTGTTGGTATTTTTGTTGGCCTACCCATTGGTAATCTTCGTCATTGCAGTAAAGCTGATGGGTATTGTGTCCGATCAGTTCTTCGCGGCTATAGCCAGTAAGGCGACACAGAGTATCGTTTGCTTCCAGTATGATGCGGTTACGCACAATACCGATGCCGATTGGTGCAACGCGCAGAATGCTTTCCAGTTGAACCCTGCAAGAGGGGGAGAGATTGGCATAGTGAGGGGTGGTGGTTTGTTTTCGCCATTCGATCATCCTGTTTATCCCGACTGGAAGCAATCCCAAGACGGCTAAGCTCACTGTAATCATCCACCCATTGCTGGAGATGTTCCAAGAGTAAGCCGCGATAGCGACGATCAGAATAATCACAAACCTCGACATTGTTTTGATTAGGGCCGGGTTCATGTAGCCTAAATGAATGCTCTCCATCCTTGATGTTCCTTGAGTATATATGTTCTTTTCCACTGTGAATTTCTCATAGGCGGAAAACCTTGTGCTTTTAGCCAGGCACAAGAACCCTGGAGTAGCGCCTAGCCAGATCCCCTATCGGTTGATAAAGAAGAAGGCGTTCTGAGAAATAAACAAGATTTAGGCCAATAATTTGTAAATATCGGCGATTCAGCAAGATATTATAATTATTGAAAAATACAATAATTATAAAGTGGTTTTAGTTTCAATTCTCCTCTGTAGAGGTTGTTATTGGTTCTATTTTGAAACATTAGTCAAATGACGGATAAAAGAAATGAATTTCCCCCATTATCCCTATGGAGTCGATACCATGACTGATGAAAAAGTCCGTGGTATCGACTCAAACAACGTGGAAAGTCACTGATTCATAGCTGTCCCCAGTTGCGCCGCTGGCGGCGCCGAAGTATAAACGGCATGATCAGTCCTAAGAGCACTCCACCCAAACCGACGCTGGCGCCAGTAATGAACCAGTTACGCTTGGACTCATCGCGCAAAAGGGTATTTTCTTGTTGAAAGTAGTCGGCTTGCTCACGAGCTTGCGCAGCTTCTTGTTGTAAGTTGTGGTTTTCTCGCTCGATGCTCAAGGCTTGCGCAGCGGTACGCTGGATTTCCGACAGTTCTTCATTGCAGCGGGTCAGGGAGGTACTGGTGGTATCCAGGACGTCGGCTTTCTCTTTTAAAATTCTATTTTTTTCTTCTAAATTCTTGACTTGAGATTCAAGTTGTACGGCTCGCTGACGAGGTGGTGGTTGATCCATCAGGTAGCGGGTCAGGATCCACCCCACCGTTCCCTCTGGCGTTTTGACCTTGCTGTAGCCCGTAGTGTCATCGGCTTCCATAATTTGTAACGGTGTACCGCTGGGTACCATACGCAGAATCTTGTGCTGAGTAGAGGCACCTCTGTGGATCGGGACCGAAAGAGCATCGGTGGCGTATCCAGTTTCGGCCCAGGTCGGGATGCTCAACACGCTGAGTGACAAAAGAAAAAACAACGGTAAAAATCGCTTCATGCGAACTCCATGATGGGGTGGCAAACCTACGACGAATATTGAGTTTATTGGACTTTATAATGCGTCAAGTTGGGTTGCCAACCCCCACACCTCAAGATCGGCTTTTCAAGCCTTCAGCCCTACGCGATCAACCGCAACACAGCCAGCCCGGTTGACATCCGCCGGGAACTTCCCTTTGAATTGAACGAAAGGCCCAGACCAAATCCCCGCCGCATAGGGCCTTTCAACTCAGTGAGATCGGCCACCGGGTTGAGACTCTTCGGTCGCCCAAGCTTAAGGAAATCATGAAAAAATACTTATTGCTGCTGGTATTTATCGCTGCATTGCCCGCGTGGGCTGGTATCCCCGCTACACCCGTCATGACCTTGTATCAATTCAATGGTCCACTCGAAATTCCCTACTATGAGATCGAGTCCTTTCGCCGGTCTGGCCCGGCCTCACCCGCCGGGTTCCTCACTCAGGGAACATCACTCATTCCCTGCTTGGTGATTCGAGGTGGCAGCCCACTGACTGATCGTAGCGGTACGCCGTATGTGGGTTTTCAAATCGTGGTGAATGCACGCACGGCTACTCCCGCCGCTACCGAGCATTTTAAAACCGTACTACGACAACGCCAAGCGGCTACGGTGACCAACCATCATTGCGGCCCAGGTGTTCGGCATGTGATCAATATCCGCAAACTGTATACCCTGGAAAAAGCCCCTTTTTTCGATCCGCCCCGCGCCAGCGGAGTCAGAACGATCACTTCCGGGTCCAGCGGTGGACTCGATCCTATCGTGCGTGCTTTTCATAACTCGCCGCAGTGTCAGTCTGCCAACCGCCACTTGGTTGAGCGTGCTGCTGCCCTACAAAATGCCTGGAATCAATTCATTCACGCCCATCAAGGCCGCTGGTCCAAAGCAGCGTTGCTGCAAGCCAAAAATCTGGATTACGTGATGCGTACCGCGATCTTCGAAGGACATTTGGATCGTGGCTGCAATGCCTATGGTGCCTGCGAGCGCAATATCATCGCACTGTCGATCCGTAATCGTGGGCGGGAAAGCTGCTCGCGTCACTGGGGTTGCCGGTTTCCGGGAGATTTTCAAGGGGTGGCCAGCCGTGTATCCCAGTACAACATTTGGGATGAGTATCTGACACAGGTTTCTGGTTTGACCTCGTGCTTCCTGCGCGACGACTTGGGCGGCAACCCTTCGACCACCGGCACACATCGTCATGCGGAGTATTACCACAAGTTGCAAGGCATGTACGCACAGAACCTGGACTCGGTACAACGGATTCTGTTTGGTGACGATGCGGATCTGCACCGAGTTTTTCCACATACCGCAGTGGCGGAACTGAAAAGCCTGCGCCACTATTATCATGCGCCAGCGATGGGTAAATGCTTTCCTCGCCACGATCGTATCGAATACATCAGTGGCGCTGTGGCTCACAAAGGAAAGGATTTTGCATTGATCGCCAACACCCGCATTCGGATCGATCAGCAGACGCGAGGCGGCTACTTCTTTCGAGATTTCGTATTTCAGGAAGATGACGATCAAGATGTGACGCAGACTATCGACCGTTATCCCGGCTTCGTCATCGATGAGCGCAAGGTCTCGCTACGAAAGGCGAGTGGTTGTGTTCCTTACGGGATTCCGCATGGTTGCCGATTCAACTTCATCGGTCGTTATCGCAAGACCCCATCGTGGCTGCATGCGGGCCAACCGCTGGCGCTTAGTTGTCGTGTCCGTGATCGCGGGGCACAGTGCCAAGGGAGTGGTAGTGTGCGAACGGTCACTGTAGGCGATACCTGTGATACCCAGATGAGGCCAGTTGCTGGCGTCCGATAAGCACCTCCGGCGCCACGATATGATGTGTTTCAGCACGAAGAACATTCACTATGGCGAGGTAAGATCCGAATGCAGCAACAGCAGTTCATTTCTGAATCCAACTATCTGATGCGGATGGCCGATGGCACCATCAAGCAGGTCAATCCGTTCACCGGAACCGAAGTATGGACTGTTCCGGGCCGAGGCAATCGCCCACTTGGGATCATGTCACCAAACCCTGCTCGGCTGGACCCTGCCAAGATGGACGCACATTGTTCGTTTTGCGCTCAGATGTATCTGGAAACGCCTCCCGAGAAGGCGCGGCTGGTCAAATCCGGTGATGACCACATCACGCTACGCCATCTCCACGCCGATGCCCTGTTCGATACGGTGGCCGAGTTTCGGCGCGTTCCCAATCTCTTTGAAATCGTGTCCTTCGACTACTGGAAAAAAAACTTCGACTACCGACTTCCTGACGCCATCGAGCAACACAAGCGTGATTATCTGGCCTCGGTCGCCGGTCGCCAGCATGTGCTCAGAATGTCGGAACAGCGTTTGAAAGCCGCCGGGCTCGACGAATCTGCCTGGGATCGGATGTCCATGGACGAGCGCTTGCAGTTTGCCAATGCCTTCTTCGGTGGCGGCCACGAGCTGATTGTCGCCCGCCGCCATTTTGTCGATGGTGCCACCCACGATAATCAATTGGCATCCTCCGGCACCTTTACTCCAGAGGAGCACTACCACTATCTGCGTTTCACTATCGACGCTTTGCGCGATATTTATGTCAACAATCGTTATGTGCGCTATGTGGCGGTATTTCAAAACTGGTTGAAACCGGCCGGGGCCTCTTTCGATCATCTCCATAAGCAATTGGTGGCCATCGATGATCGCGGCGTTCAAAATGAAATGGAGCTGGCGCGGGTGCGAGCCAACCCCAATTTTTACAACGAAGCCGCCGTCAATTTCGCCGCCTACCGCAATCTGGTAGTGGCCGAGAACGATTACGCGATTGCTTTCGCTGGCTTTGGCCATCGTTTTCCCACCTTGGAGGTTTTCTCCAAGAGTGAGCGGAGTCAGCCCTGGAATCACTCATCAGAAGAACTTCGTGGGATGTCCGATCTGATTCATGCCTGCCATGCCGCCACCGGTTCCGATGTGCCCTGTAACGAGGAGTGGTACTACAAGCCACCCGATGTGGATGTACCGATGCCGTGGCGGGTATTGATCAAGTGGCGGGTATCGACACCGGCTGGCTTCGAGGGCGGTACCAAGATTTATGTAAATACCATCGATCCCGAAACCTTGCGCGACCGGGTCGTGCCCAAGCTCTTCCGACTCAAAGGCGAGGGCCGCATCGCGCCGATCAAGATCGCTTTCGAGTGCCCCTGCGTGCCCAACTGCCTGCGCTACAATCCCGCCGTGCGGCAGCAGGAGCAGGACTCTCACCGTCCCGAGTTTCGACCGTTATCCGACGGGTTATCCCGAGACGATTGACCACGATGGAGGTCACGATGAAATCCACTCGACACGACTTATTGATTATCGGCTTATTATTGAGTTCGATAGCTATAAGCGATGTTGCCAAGACCGATCCTGTTCCGATCAGCGGGGACGTGCCGGAGGCCAAAGGCTGGCGTGTGGAAGTCGTTGTCGATGGCCTCGATTATCCCTGGTCGATCGCTTGGCTGCCGGATGGTTCGGCATTGGTAACCGAGCGCGCTGGCCGCCTACGTCTGATTCGAGACGGTAAGCTCGATCCGAAGCCGATCACTGGCTTACCGCCGGTGCTGGTTTCGGGTCAGGGTGGATTGCTCGATATTGCCTTGCATCCCGACTTTGCTGATAACCATCTCGTTTATCTGTCTTTCGCCACTGGCACCCCGGAAGCCAATCGCACAGCGCTGGCTCGGGGGCGTTTCGATGGCCATACCTTGCAAGATACCGAAGTGATTTTTGAGAACGCTGACCCCAAATCGGGCAGCCAACACTTCGGTTCACGCATCGTTTGGCTTCCAGATAAAACCCTGCTGTTGAGCATTGGTGACGGTGCAAATATCCGTCAACAGGCTCAGAATTTGGGAACGCATTTCGGTAAGGTATTGCGTTTGAAGGATGATGGCACGGCCCCCGCCGACAATCCCTTCCGTAATCGTCCGGGTGCGAAGCCAGAAATCTGGACGCTTGGCCATCGCAACATTCAGGGTATGACCCGTGATCCGATCAGCGGGCGCATCTGGGCTAATGAACACGGTGCTCGGGGTGGGGACGAGCTGAATCTCATCGAAGGTGGCCAGAACTACGGTTGGCCGGAGGTCACTTATAGCATGGAGTACTGGGGTCCGAGGATTTCGGATGAAACCAGCCGTCCTGGCATGAGCGATCCCCGATGGGTTTGGACTCCGTCCAAGGCGCCGAGTGGGCTGATTGTTTACACTGGCGATGTCTATTCGGGTTGGAAGGGCGATCTATTCAGTGGCGCGCTGAAGTTTCAGCAGCTTCGCCATCTGAAACTGGAGGGTGCCCGGATCGTTGGTGAGGAAAAACTGAGCATCGGGCGGCGGGTACGGGATGTGCGTCAAGGTCCAGATGGCTACTTGTACCTGCTGACCGATGAGAGCGACGGCGCATTGTTGCGCATCCTGCCGACGGGGACATGAAGCACGGCTGGTTCGTTAAGCCACGATCAGTCCACGTCATGACCGGGGCATATGCAAAGATCCTCCGGATACTCCAGGCCGCTCGCCGCCTGGAGCATTCGGATGGATGAAATGCCTGCCGTCTAACTCCTCACAGATAATAAGTCTTCAGCGGTGGGAAGCCGTTGAATTCGATGGCACTGTAGGAAGCGGTGTAAGCCCCGGTGGAGAGCCAGTAAATCCGGTCACCGATTTCCAGCGATAGCGGTAGCTGATATTTGTAGTGCTCGTACATGATATCCAGGCTATCGCAGGTCGGCCCGGCCAGAATCACATCGCCAGTGGCACCGGTTCTTTCGGTATAGGCCGGGTATTTGATCGATTCGTCAATGGTTTCCATCAGCCCATTGAAAATGCCGACATCGGTATAGACCCAGCGTTTCAAGTCGGTTTTCGATTTTTTGGCGATCGATACCACTTCGCTGACTAGCACGCCCGCTTCACCCACCAGCCCGCGTCCCGGCTCCAGATAGATGGCCGGGATCGCATCGCCAAAATGCAGGCCAAGATAGCGATTGATTTCCTCCGCATAGACCGAAAGTGGATTGCTCTTCACCAGATAGTCGGCTGGAAAACCACCACCCATATTCATTGCTTTCAAGTGAATATGTTGCTGCCCGATCCGATCGAATAGATCGCTGACTTGGGCAATCGCCGCATCCCAGGCGGGGATTTCACGTTGTTGCGAGCCGACATGAAAGGAAATGCCGTAAGGCTCCAAACCCAGCCCGGCAGCTAGGGAGACCAGCTCAATCAGCATTCGCGGCTGACAGCCAAATTTGCGTGATAGCGGCCAGTCAGAATCAGAAGTCACCGCGTCCATCAACAACCGGAAGAACACACGAGAACCGGGTGCTTCCTTGGCCAGATGACGAATATCCGCCTCACAATCACTGGCAAAGATCCGAACCCCTTTTTCATAGGCTTCGCGGACATGTTTTGCTTTTTTGATGGTATTCCCGAAGCTGATGCGATCAGGCGTTACGCCAAGATCGAGTACTTGATCCAGCTCGTAAATTGAGGCGATATCGAAATAGGAACCTAAATCCCGCAATTGAATCAGCACTTCCTGACCAGGGTTGGCCTTGACGGCGTAATAGATTTTGGCACTGGGAAAATGGGTACGGAATTCCTGGAATTTCTGCTGGACCCGGTCTAGTAATACCACTAAGAAAGGCGTCTCGCGCGTGGCAGAGAAGGCCATGATTTTTTTCCAGTCGGCTGGCGAGTAGTCGTTTGGGTGCATCGATTGCTCTCTAAGTCAGAATGGTTCGGATCGCGCGGCGCAAGATACTTTGATCCGACTGTGCTTAAAAGTTTTCTTTTCTCCTCTCGCTGAATGCACTGCTGGAGTGAGGTTTTGGTTGTGGAGGAGTGGCTTGAAGTAGTGAGGCCGATGGCACACTGGCAAATCGAGGCATCGAGCTTTCTGCGATACCATCGCCCAGTTTGAGAAACCCAAGCGGCCGCCGCTAGGAGATTTCAGGAGGACGGTGTGGGCTATGAAAAGTTTTACTGATTATGCTTAGGATCTTAGCTATTGATGCTATACAGAATCAGCAACTTAAGTCATTTTGTAAGCGTATCGTTGCTCATTCGCCCAGCCATCTTGCGCAGAAACAACGAAGTGAATTCAGCATCCCGTGCCGCATTGTAATCTAGGCCACCACCTTTGTTTTTGTAACACCGATCCAATACTTGTGTTAATGAACACAGTCCCAATTCAGCGATAATTTCCAATTTTTCTTGTACGCTGAGTTTGCTGCAAGTGAATTCAGCGCTACCAAAATCAAGGAGTTCCCGAATGTAGATTCGTTTTGGCGGCTTGCTTTCTGTATCGAGGATATGCACATCCTGGATATGATAACGAGGTTTGGTCAATCTGCTGGGCGAAAAATTCGGTGCTGAATCGATGATTTCCTGGATCAATTCCCGATTTTCGAGGTCACTTTCCGCAAACCGGTGTGGAATAATCACACCATGCAATTGGGCTCGTAAATCGTCCCAGCGCTCGCGCAAGACTCGCCAGTTATGCTCGTCGTAAGTACCACAAAAGATTACAGGTCGTACCTCTATTCTGGGTAGTTGATTTCCCCTTACGCCGTCTGTAATTGCCATTTCCAATTCCGAAGCCCAGTGACTACCCACGCGATCCACACGACCAATTTGCTGCTCGACCACGCCAGGGTTCCACTCTGGATGTAGCAGCACCACGATGCGGCAAGCTTTGTGCAAATTGAGTCCCTCGCGGCCCACCATGGATTGGGCGACCAATACCTTCGGGAAACTGTTTGGACGGTTGAATGCAAGCTGGATCATCCGGCGCGACTCAATCTTGGTCCCGCCATACATCAGCCGGGCAAATCCCCCTTGTGGCCGATTGTATTCTTCATGTAAACGTTCTTCCAGCACGCCCCATAGTCTGCTGGCCTCTATCTCATCAAGTTGACCATCGTGGTTCGTATCGCCTTCGTCCTGGTCGCTGACTGCCTCGATCAGTTGGCTGAACGCATGGGCGTAGTCAGACGGCTCAAACTCGCTTGCAGAATCCCCCAGCAGTTCTGCCATTGCCCTACTGACCAAGGCCAACGGATGATGTTCGTCCAGTTCTCTGGGAGCATGGGTTCGCACGGAATGCTTGAACGAAGCAAGGATAGCGTGAATGCGTTGACTGGAATCTATAGCTTCAAGGCCCTGCTCGATACGCTCAATCAGGTGCTCTCGCAGCTTTTCCCGCTTCTGCCGAAAGATGCCATAGCGAGCATGCAAGCGATCATCAATTTCATCCAGCGAGAGCACGCATTTCAACTGGCGATGGGCGGCGCGTACAGCTGGCCATTCGCTGTTCTCGGCCTTGCCATCCCTTTCTCCATGTACTTTGGCTTGTGGCCAAGGTTGATCACTTTGTAGGCGACGTAGCATCTCACGCGCATTGAGCACATCGACCAATGCGCGCAATGGGCGAGTAAAGCGACCAAAGACCAATACTTTTTGTTGCCGTCGCGTTGCTTCCTCAATCGCTGCTACCGCAGCCTCAATTGCGGGGTGATCGAACAACGAATTATCGCTATTGGAAAAAGCGTACTTGATGACATCCAGCCACCATTCGGCGCGTGCTTGGCGTTTACGAACATAATCAGTATCAGCGACAGGAGCTTTCTTGTTGTCGTGTCCTTCTTGATCATATTCTTCTTGCTGCCGATCCTGCTCATCGCGCTTGGTTTGATCAAGTAAAGCAGAAATACCATGACCATTACCCAACGTCAGGCGCAACCGTTTAGCGATAGGATCATCTGCTTGATAGGTGACAATGGAGAGAGCCTCAGCCGCGCAGACTGCTTGCCGCCATTCCGGTGTCAGAGTATTGGTTTCAACTGTGATCTCCGTCTCCTTGCGATAGGCGTTGATAGGAAGGCCAGAATACTTTTCAAATTGCTTGACGGTTTTGTCTTCCCACTTGTAGCGGCGCAGCAGATAGGGCGATAACGCCTCCTTAAACGTAATGGCGGCATTTTTGAAATCGCGGCGCACCTCACTGCTATGCCAGCTCTGGCGAATACGCTCGACCGCGTCGGCATATTCTGTAAGAGCTTGCTTAATACGAGCTAGAGATTCCCTGTTAAGATCGATGCGGCTCAAAGTATGTTGCCATTGACTGGCATCCAGCTCGACCGGCGTTGCGGTCATGGCTAGCCTACGTGCCTCCTCGGAGGGTAGTACGACCTTATTAAGCAGGCGCGACAAACCACTCTCGCCCCCCCGGCTCTTGTGCGCCTCATCAATGATGATCAGATCAAAAACACCCAATCCCAAACCAACCGCTTGTTCTAGCCACGGTCGTAAGTTCTGATCCCGACTATATTCACTACCGTCAAGTGCACCAGGCCAAGGTGTACGCTGGATAAGCTCGTCAATGAGTTGCCATGACTTACTATTTATTTGGATATTTGTGCAAATACTTGCAGCGGCCCTAGTAACTCGTTCATCGATAAGCTTTTCATTGCCGTGATACCCACGTGGGAGGCGACCTTCGACCCGTTTTCGCCAACGGGCATAGATCTCTGGCAACAATGCCCAACGCCAAGGATCAGTATCTTTACCCAATCGCCAGTTGGTAAAGGCGTGGGAGATCACAAGTACCGACCTATCGAACCATGGCATCTCCAAAGAGTCGGGTTTCCAGGCATCCAAATAAGCCGATAAGCTGCGCAGAATAGGCGGGGCATCGACCTTGCCATCCTGTAACTCCGCTTGCCATTGATAACCGAGGCCCGGTGGTACGAGAATCGCCACCCGACCACCTGATTTGATGACAGCATGCGCCAGTTCGACGGCAATGCGCGTTTTGCCCATGCCGACTTCGTCGGCAATGATGATTCCGTTTTTGGGAATGCGTTCAGAGATCGCATGCAGACTGGCGCGTTGACCCACATTGAGTCTCGTGGCACTTTCACCTTTCGCGAGGGCTACTTTCAATTCGTTGTCGGCATACTCATTCAAACAAGTCGCCACCGAAGTCCACCCTTGAAAATTATGCTTCACTTCTGTGCTCCGATACTGTCCAGCCTTGCCACCGCCCAGTTGGTTTCCACCCGTCGAAGCACATCCTCATAACGCGAGCCCTCAGGGGTATCAGCCGTTTCAGCGAAATACGGTCGGAATGGTGATTGCCATAAGGGACTCAATGGGTTGATCGCCAGATCCAAGAATACCTTCAGTACTGTATTGCCAGCAGTCTGAATCAGGCATTGCTCTAGTCGCACGCACCATGCGGGCCAGTCCGCTTGCGATATGGCCGTTTGCTTAGCGGCGATATTTTCGATCAACTGCATCATCTGGCGCACGGGGTACTGAGCAGAAGAAGTAGCTGTGCCAAGCGGCTGGTTGAGATGGGTTGAGGACTCAAAGTTACTGACTGGAGGCAAATCTTCATCGTCCAGCGGCATTGGGAAGTTGGCCAGCTGCCACCATGCCTCTTCAAGATCGATTGTCGGTAGCGCCGTGGCGGCAAAGCGCCCAAATTGATCGAGTATTGGCACCGACGAATACTGAGCCTGCCTATCTACAATCCAGCGGATTTGTACTTGCCGGGGTTGTCGTCCCGACCAACTGATTCTACCGTTTGCATCTCGCTGGCAGGCGTTATCAGTTTCATCAATTACATCAAAGGGTTCGAAGATATCACCCGGTGCCTGTAACCAGCCAGCATGATTCTCTTCATGCCAGAAAAGCCAAGCGACCGGAGCGGCGATGTACTCGGATGCACGCTCCGGCATATCATCCCCCGCCATGAGTCCGTTCGGCTTATGGTTGAAGTCATCCTCTCTTTGCACGGGTAGAACGTGAGTCAGAACTTGCGCTGGATCTGTGTCCTCTCCAGGTTTCCAATACAACGGGTCTGGCGCAAACACTACTCCCACTTCGAGATTGCCGCCATTGCGAGCCATCTTGTGGGCGAAGCCCGGCCCGGTGAGATTGCCCGAGCCGAGATATACCCACGCCCTGTTGCAGATATTGGAGTTTTGGCGCTCGTTTGCGCTGAAAATAAACTTAGCGTGCAGTGCCCGTCGAGCGTTCTGGCCAAAATACCCAGGCTGTTTCGCCGCACGCACGGTCCATCCTGCGGCGTATATCGCTTGCACCGAATCCGCCACGGCTTGGCACGCTTGGGGATTAACGAATACATCGATGGTGGGTGACCCCGTCAGTAACCGCTTGTCACCGTTTCCTTTCAGGGTATTGACGATACGATTCAGTACAGACGGGATGGTATTTGGGATCGCCGACGACTCGTAGAACCCGGAACCCATGGCTAGGTAATTGCGTGCACCTGTCGCGCCTGTCGCTTCGATCATCGTCGGCAATTGCTCCAGTAATGACCGCTCGCGATTATCGAAGTAGTGGGCTGCAATTCCCGCTGCCTCTCTTGACACTTGGCCAACCCAGTCCTCGAACAAACGGCTGGCATTGCCGGATTCGGTATCATTTCGTTCCTGAGGCGCAGCAGCCAAAATGCGAGTATCGAAGTATCTCTTCAGCCAGTCGAACATTTCCCAAGCAGCTTTGATATCGGCACAACTGTGGCGAATGGTGTTATCCAACACCTGTAAGTCTTTGCAGGAGAGATCAATACGCCATACGAGATCCAGGCTGTCTTCGAGTGTTGCACGGGTCCAGTTTCCGGTTGAAACCAGTAATCGCAACTGCCAATCCCACGCATCCTTAATAGGACGAAAACCCAATAGCGCAACCTTGGCGTGCAGGAGCGCGAACGGCTTATCGGCTGGGTCCTTGATCGGTAAGTGCAGAACCCCTGGGGCCTCCATGAGAGATATGTTAGGGTTACCCGGATCAAGTATCAGCGCTAGTGCGATTCGGCCACTATAAGCGCGCTGATTGTGGGTTTGGCGCATGAAGCG
>JACSSB010000022.1 GCA_014879435.1 Phycisphaerales bacterium | reverse complement strand
AGATCGGATTGGAGAACGGTAGCAGCCCCAAGAAGACCAGCAATATTCCGCCCACGATGCGCAACAGCCGGGTACGCAGTTCGATCAGATGGCTGATAAAGGGTTGTTCGTGATCGATGTCGGCCACGGTGGTCAGTTCACGACGGGAGGTTCGGATGGCGGCAGAGCCGACGCGGGGTTCGCGGGCGAAGCCGTCGCATTGGAAACCGGTTTATCCAGGGAAACAACGGCTGGTCCTGCTGACTCTGGTCGCGGTGAGGGTGATTCCAAGGGCTTAGCCAGCTGTGGCTGCTCGGTCGGTGGGGTCCAACCTGGGGGTGGTGGAGCCGAACCAGCGCCGGGCCGCCAGCCGGGTGGTGGTCCCAGATCATCCTCAAGCTCTTCCTGAATGTCCTGACGCATCGATTTGACGCGGTTCGCCAGATCTTGGATGCCACCCAGATCCGCTTGCTGGCGCAGTGAGTGTTTGAGCTCTTCCAGCTGCAGTTCCTGGTCCACCTCTGCCTTGATATTGGCGATCATACGCCGGGCTTTGCCTAGCCACAGTCCGGTGGTGCGTGCCAGCCCCGGCAAGCGCTCAGGCCCCACGACGATCAGGGTCACGACGCCAACGAGTACCAGTTCCCAGAATCCGATATCGAACATGGCGTTGCGATCTTGGATTAGACCTTGTCACGCTCTTTGGTCAGCGACTCATGAAAGCCCGTGGCGCTGCCAGTGGGTTGCTGGGCGGTAGACTGTTCGAGTTTCTTGCGATCTTCTTCCATAGCCGTCTCCGGTTTGTCGCCTTCTTTCATTGCATCACGAAAGCCGCGAATTGCCGTGCCCAGATCCGAACCCAAATTGCGCAGTCGGTTGCCGCCAAACAGAACTAGAACGATGACTAAAATGATCAATAACTGCCAAATACTGATACCACCCATGATGCGATGACCTCGTATGAAAAAAGTGCTGACATATAAATAAGTGTCAGTGGGACGAACGGGCCGCTTTTTCGGTCAAACCGGAGGTGCCGAAACGGCGGTGCAATTCCTCCAATACCGCCTCGGGACCCAACCCCTGATGCGCCAGCATGACTAAGGTATGAAACCACAAATCGGCGGTTTCATGAATGAGATGTTTGGGATCGCCATTCTTGGCAGCCAGCAAGGTTTCGGCTGCTTCCTCTCCGACCTTTTTGAGGATGGCGTCCAGACCCTTGGCATAAAGACGAGCGACGTAAGAACTATCCGGGTCGGCCTGCTTGCGTGCTTCCAGGGTGGCCGCCAACTGGTGCAAAACCTCCTCGCTCATGCGCCGTACATCTCACGTGGGTCTTTCAGCACTGGATCGACGCTGATCCATTCGCCATCGCGCAATTCCGCGAAAAAGCAGCTTTGCCTGCCAGTATGACAGGCGATGCCACCGACTTGTTCGATATCCAGCAACAGTACGTCAGCGTCGCAGTCCAGCCGGATACGCCGCACTTTCTGGGTATTTCCCGATGTTTCGCCCTTGTGCCAAAGCTGCTGGCGAGAGCGGGACCAATACACCGCTTCACCGCATTCTACGGTGCGCTGTAAGGATTCCCGGTTCATCCAGGCCATCATCAGTACCCGACCACTGTCGGCGTCCTGAGCGATGGCGGGTACTAGGCCATCCGCTGTCCATTTGATGCGTTCCAGCCAGTTTTCGGTCATGAATGCCCTCGCTCCAACCCTACTCTCAGTGGAGAGGGCGATCAAAGTCTGATTTCGATGCCACGCGCCTGCATGTGGCGCTTGGCTTCTTCAATGGTATATTCGGCGAAATGAAAGATGCTGGCGGCTAGTACCGCGTCGGCTCCGCCGAGTAGGATGCCATCGGCCAGATGATCCAAGGTACCGACCCCGCCGGAGGCGATCACTGGAATACTGACCGCCTCGCTGATGGCGCGCGTCAATTCCAGATCGAAACCGCGTTTGGTTCCGTCCCGATCCATGCTGGTCAGCAGGATTTCGCCCGCCCCATAAGCATTCATCCGCCGTGCCCATTCCACCGCGTCGATACCGGTCGGCTTGCGTCCACCGTGAGTGAAGATTTCCCAGCGTGGCGTTTCGCCAGGCTGATGAACTGCCTTGGCGTCGATGGCGACCACGATGCATTGGTTGCCGAAGCGTTCGGTCGCTTCGCGCACAAATTCGGGACGGGCGATGGCGGCCGTATTGATGGAGACTTTATCGGCCCCAGCGTTTAGCATCCGCCGTACATCGTCCAGGACGCGAATGCCACCGCCTACGGTCAGAGGGATAAACACCTCGCTGGCCACCTGCTCGACCACATGCACCATGGTTTCCCGGTCGTCGGAGCTGGCGGTGATGTCGAGAAAAGTGATCTCGTCGGCGCCTTCCTGATCGTAGCGGCGAGCAATCTCGACCGGATCACCCGCGTCGCGAATTTCTACAAACTTGACGCCTTTGACTACCCGGCCACGA
>JACSSB010000229.1 GCA_014879435.1 Phycisphaerales bacterium | reverse complement strand
TTTTCCGTAGATGATGGTAAGGGTGGGATGTGCTCAAGTGAAGTAACTGTTGGTGTTCCCCACGATCAAGGACAAGGTGCTGTGCCGATCGACGATGGGGCACTTTTCAATTCCATGATCGCGCCTTAGGCGCAGAAGGACGCTGCAACAAGAAATAAGACAAAAACGGAGGCATTCCAGCCTCCGTTTTTGTTAAGACGAAATGGTCGAAGAACGCGCAGAGGCTCAAAAGCGCTTGGAACAATCCCAGCAACGCCCAAGGCATCACTCCATAAACCGTGTTCCACAGCACGATAGCCGCTGTTACCAGATTGAAGCCGCTGGCCCGGTAGCGTTGCTGCTCGAAACTACGGTCGCGGATTTCGCCCAGCCGGTTGAAGAACACGGCACGCGCCAGCGCATTGCGTGCTTCCCCCTTATTCAGCCCAGCATGTACGCGGCGGCGCAATTCGACACTTTGCAGCCACTCCAGAATGAAGAGTGTGCGCTCGATGCGGCCCAGCTCGCGCAGGGCAACCGCCAAGCCATTCTGGCGTGGATAGCGGCCAAGTTTTCGGAGCATCAGCGAAGCCGTCACCGTGACCGAATTCACTACGATCACTACCTCGCCGCCGGGTATCCCATCGCCTCCGGAGTCATTGAGGGTGCCTGCCGCCATGTGATCAAGGATCGGATGGAACGCGCCGGGATGCACTGGACTCTCCCCGGCGCCCAAGCCCTGTTGAATCTACGCTGCGTGGCCCTCCCACGAATGGGAGTCCTTCATCAACCATGACATCCATACCGAAACCACGCGCCTCTATGCCCCTATCTCGGACCCCGCACCATCCACCCCGCTTCGCCTCGTGGCCTGATCCAGCGGCGCGCTCGGCTGGTTACGCCCTATTCAAACCCAGTCTTCACACTTCAATCCATTGATACGATTGAAGTGCGCAAGGTTGTGTGTGACCAGGATAAGGTTTGCGGCAAGCGCTTGCGCGGCAATCATGGTGTCGTGATCCCCTATCGGTTGCCCAGTGCGATGGAGGGTAGCGCGGAGGAGGCCGTAGCAATCGGCGGTCGCGGCGTCCCACGAAAGAGTGGCAACAAAGCGCAGAAAGGTTTCGACGAGTTGCTGTAGCCGGGTAGCTTCGGGACGTAAGGCGAGGCCGTAGCGCAATTCGGCGCGGGTGATAGCGGAGATCGCGATGTCTCCTGGAGCAGTGGCTTGCAGACGCTGGTCTAGGGCGGGATAGCCACCTTTGATGAGGTAGCTACAGATATCGGTGTCGAGCAAGTAGCGTAGCGTCATTCTGTCCATCCCACGAAGGGATCGCGGTCGCATGGTGCCTCTTGGGGGGGCGCCAAGGAAAAGCTGGTTATTTCGTCTGGGTGTTCAGCCCGGCATTGATTGCGTAAGCTGAGAAAGTGCTCCCAAGTGGCTGGTTGTGCTGATAATACAAGATAGCCAGTGGCCTCATCACGCCAGATAAAGACTTCGCTATGGTCGAAGCGATATTCAGCGGGAAGACGCACAGCTTGACTGCCACCATGCCGAAAGACTTTCGCGGTTTGCATGGGCATACCTCCTCCTTACTGCCGTATAGATATAAATTATATCTATACTCTGCAAAATATGCAGGGCTACCTCATCGGTCTATCGATAGACCGATGAAACAGAGTACAGGGTGGACAAGGCGCTTCGCGCCGCATCCACCACGATCATCTTCAGCCTGATAAACCCGCAGTTAGGCTATGTTTCCTGACTTTGCAACAGCCGTCGCCACAGCCCGCCAGCGCTAAAGCATTGCCAGCCCCAGACCAACCATTTGAGCAGGGCAAAAGCTAGCCATAAGGCCCAAGCCAGCATCAGGCCGCGATACCACAACAGCGGAATCGATACCACCGAAGCGACCGGTAGTGGTCCAGTCAACCGATCCTGATACCAGTTCAGATTCCAGGCACTGGACCTGTTACCAGCGACCTGCATCTCAGGCGATCCAAGCAAACCTTGCTCAATCGCACTGAACAAAGCCACCAACGCCACTGCGGTCAACCCGACCAGGGCCAATTGCAGCAGATCGAAACGGAATGCCCTGATTTCTCGCTGCGCCAGCGCCTTGCGCCATCCCAACAGCCACAACCAGCCCGCCACCAACAAAATCGCTGCAATGTGGCTTTGGCTCAAGCCGATGCCGAGCAGAAACCAATGATGCGCACGCAACGGCGTACCGCTGTACCGTCCCAGTATGATGGCGCCGATCAAGATGACTGCTAACACGCCCCAAAACAGCACGGCCGGCCCCATTACTGGCCCACTGGCCCACAGCAACCAGCGGTCGCGTGGCAGGTTCAGATTCAAATTGCTGTTAACGCTAGGACTGCCCAAGTTCACCACAGGCGTGGTATAGCGTGTGCTGAAATCCAGTTGCTGACGCCAGTTCAGCACCACACGCTGGGTGCCGGGGACCAGCGGCAGTATCACTTGTTGCCCCTGTTGCCGCAGCGGTTGGACCGTATTGTTGATCCGGGCCTCGGTCAAGGTTGCGTCCGGTGGCAAGGTCAGCACATGATCGCCACCTCGGCTGGCGCGGATGCTCAAATCCAAAGACGCCTCGCTCAAACGGCGACCGGGATTCAGCTGCAATGCGCTGCGATCAATGGTCACGGTGTCGCCGGGTGCACCTTCCGGTCGATCAATGCTCAGGCTCACCTGTTCACCCGGCCACGGTCGCCATTCTGGCGTCCACTGACCGTCGGCATCGACCCGTTGTACTAAGGGAATACCCGCGCTTTGCACATGCCAGAGCGGATTGGCATGCAGTTGCCAGACTTCCACCAGATCTTCGCGACCGGTCGCCTGGAGAATCAGTCGATCACTGCGATCCAGAGTCGCGGTCCACTGGGCTTCGGTTTGCCCCGATGGCAAGTTGAGCAACACGCGATCATCCTGAGTACGAATCTCGGGAGTGGTGACATGCTCACCGGGCAGCAACGGAATTTCCAGTACCGCCGCCTGATTGGCTTGGCTCAAGCGTTGGACTCGGGTGATGACCTGCCAATCCACTACATCCAGCACGATATCGCGTTCGATCCGCGCAAAGGGTGGTATCACCCCAGGTTGTAGTGGCGCAGCGGTGTCTTGGCGTGGTCGAGTCAGTTGTAACTGCGGGTCGATACGCCCTTCCACATATCCTTCCGTTTTCCAGCCGCTGATATTCAGCTCCAATCGCCCCGGCGGCAGCGGCAATGGCAGTTGCAGGGTAGAAACCTCGGGCGGCACGGTGGCGATCACGGCCGCAGTATGCAGACCCGAGGGTAACCGTAGCCACAGCAAGCGCTTCGCGTCGCGGAACAGAGTTGCCGGTTGTCCGTCCAGCGTAATAGTACGGACGATCAACCCCTCCGGTGGCAGTGGCAGAGGTACGGCGGTTTCGGTTTGCGCCTGCAACGATAGACGTAACCGTAAATCATCGCCTTCGAGAGTCAGCGCCATCGCCGCCAGGTCACCGCAGCGCTGGCAGTCGGGCGGTTGGGTCAGGCGCTCGCGCAATTGTTGGAGCAATTGCAGTGATGGATAGCCCTGTTCTTGCGCCTGGGCGGGTGGCGTGACGGCTGCGAAAACGAGCGCTGCTAGTACCGCCAGTACCATCAATGCCGTCGATACCGTCGATGTCGTCGCGACCGTACCCATGTCGGGTGCGGGCTGTTGCGGCAGCGTTTGATCGGGAGACGGCGATGCAGCCGGAGGCTCGTCTCGCCGACCCGCGATCCAGGTCCGTGCCCCCATCGCCAGTAACAGCAGCAGACCGGCCAGCATCAGCATGCGCGTACCCCAGGGCGGCAGCAACCACAAACGCAGTGGCTCGTCTGCTGCCACAGGCCCGCTCCAGCGCAAAGTAGCCTGCCGCCAGCGCCAATCGGGCACACCAGGACCGGTTTGTACCCTGATGTTGGCATTGTATGCTTGTTGTAGCCATTGCGATTTTTTGTTGGAAGCAAGCGATCCCTCACTTTTTAGCGACTGCTGAAACCGGCTGGCAACCGATGCAGTTTCTGGTAACGGCGCGCTGTCTAACCCCGACAGGGCCGACATCACGCTGAGCCTGAACGGCTCCAGTTGTGGGTGCAGGGCACTGCGCACTTGTTGGACAGCGAACATCGCACCGATAGCCAGTAGTGCCAACAGCGCCACTCCACGATAAATCCGGGCTAGAGTCCGCACCCGTCCTTGGGGGAGCACACGCGGCAGGGCAATCGCCACCAGCACGTTCAGCCAGATATACAGCGGCACATTGGGCTCGTGATAATTCAGTGTCATGCCAATCAATGCCACCACTCCCCACGGCCAACCCCACAACTTGGCGAAACCGAAGGCGATCACCAGGACGATGAACAGATCGCGCAGATTCCATGAGTACAACCAAGCGTTACCCGTTCGATCCGGTCCATCTGCCGCCAGCAACCGCCAGCCTGGTGGCAAGTTGAGGGTGGCATCGATGCTACGCGGGGCGATATTCCAACCGACCGCTGGGAGTCGTTCAATATCAGCGGGTTTCAAGCGGCTGTCGGCCGTCAGTTGTAGATCATTCAATTGTCGAATCTCCACACCGACCGTTTTTTGGCCTGGTGATTGAGTGATGAACTGATCCTCGCCGCCGATCTCCACCCGGCCAAGTTGTAATACAGGGGTGACATCCAAACGTGTGGTATCCAGGCTGCCACTCAGCCGGTCGCGCACGGTATAGCCCTGACCGGAAAAATCTAGCCAGAGCATACGTTCCAGCTTCAACTGCGCGGGTGCCGGTTCGGATTCACCACGCTGGCGGAGTTGGAAGCGCAGGGTCTCACCCATTTGCAGCAGCCAAGCGGGCCACTGCCGCCAGCTTTCGGGTAACTTGGTCTGCGCCGGGTCGAGTGCCACCGCGCCCTCAACAGTGACTTGTCGTAAGGCATTTTGCGCCTGAAAACTCCAGATTTCTTGCTGTGGCCAAGGTGCTGCAATATCAGGTAGAGTCAATGAATTCAGTGGCCCCTGATGGCGGGCATGCAAAGTCAGGGTCCAGTTGCCCGGCCGCAATTGCAGCCGTAAGCGACCGTCGGCTTCCAACCGGGCGGGTAAAGGGCTGTCCAGGGCCAGCGGTAGGAAATTCGATGGCAGTACAGGACCGACCAATTCTTCCCGTACCTGACCGGAAACCCGTAATTCCAGCCGCGTTTCGACCATGAAAGGAATACCATCGGTCAGCAGACGGAATACTTGCAGATCAAGCGTGTCCTGTTGCGCTGGCGTCGCGGGTCGTTGGCGCAGACGCAGCACCCCGCCATCTTCAAATTGGGATACTGGCACTGGCTGGTCATTCAGGCGCAGATCGAGCAAGGCATTCTCGGGTGGGATGTCAATCGAATCTGGCAAAGCGCTCCAGTAGAAGCGGCCGGTCAGTTGGTGCTCGCCAGGGAAAGCCTTCAATGCTGGTCTGCCATCTCGTTCCAACACTGGCACCGTCTGGCCGTCTAACCGTACTTCCTGCGGCCAGTAACCACGCTTGCCGGGCAAAATCAGCCAGCTATCGATGTCGTTATAGGCTTTCTGGCTGAACTCGCCGCCTTGGGCGTTGAGATTAAGATTCAGCGCCGACAACCAAACGCAGCGGTAGCGATCAGTTTGGTTGTAGTACACCGGACAGCGCCGATCCGGTGTACTCGACAGCACCCACTCCATCCAAGGTTGTAACGATGCCGGAATCTGGGTCAAAACTTCCGGTGGAATCGAAGCGGCTCGAAGCCCAGTCGCGTACAGCCCGAGCAACAGGATCAGTGAAGGCAGCCAGAATTTCCGGGCGAAGAGAGAGCCGATGCGCATGGGAATTTTCCTCGCGATGCCACGACAGAAGGTCGGGCTATTGGCGTTTCCGGCCTAGTATATCAGTGGGTGAAGTACGATTCGGTCATCGTTAGGATGCGATTCTCATACACGGCTGGGTGTAGGATGAATAAGCGACACGCATCCACTGAGGAATCCGCCTTATGCGAGAAACCAATCCCACGCCAACTAACGATTCCATCGATCAAAACGACAATTCCTTCGTCAACCGGCGATTTTTGGTAGAGGGATTACATCATGACCTTCATGCACAGACGATCAATCATGCTTTCGCCCAGCAATCGGGTGTGCGAAGCATTCGTATCGATGCCGAGCACGCCCACATCCACATCGGCTACGACAACACCATGATCGGTGTTGAGACCTTGATCGAGATCCTGAGAAATGTGGGATGCCCCCCACGACAGCGTTTCTGGGATCGGCTGAAATACGGTTGGTGGCGTTATCTGGACGAAAATGCGCGCGGTAATGCCAAAAATCCTGGCGCACCCTGCTGTGGCAACCCAACGACGCTTTACGCCCAACGACGGCGGCATTAATCAAAAGTGGAGCGTGATCCAGCATGGAGCAGGCGCTCATCGCAGGCTGGGCCGTTCAGAACACCGAGCGGCACTTGCGCCAGTCGTGCCACATCATGGCCCGGCTGATGGCTGAGCACGGCCTCTGCCCGCTTGCGGATCGTGAGTTTCAACCCTTCCAGACGCTAGCCCATTCGATCATCAACCAGAATTATCCACTTTTGAATGGATGCCAATTCACGTATGAATACCAAAAGCTGCGACGGCAAAATCGACAAAGCTGCGCAGTTTGGGCGTCATACGGCGATCTGGAACGTAAAGAAGATGAAAGGGGCGCGTGGCGATGGGATACTCGGAAAGCACCTCAATGAGTCGGCCTGCCACCAAATCCTCCTTAACCAACTCACTAGGCTGGAGCAGTAGCCCCATACCTGCGCGGGCTACCATCAACAATGCTTCGCCGCTATCAACCATCAATCGACCAGAAACAGGCACGGTTACTTCGCCTTCCAGCGCTGTAAATGTCCAGCGCGTACGCAACTCGGTATACGAGAAACCCAAGCATTCATGCGTTACCAAATCGTTGGGATGGCTAATCGGCGGATGGCTCTCCAGATAGGATGGTGCGGCACACAGGCACAAACGATAGGGCGCTAGTGTCCGGGCAATCAGACCGCTATCTGATAACTCACCCACACGGAATGCCACATCAATCCCTTCATCGATCAGATCTATATAACGGTTGGATAAGGACAGATCGATTGATACCTCGGGATATGCAGCCATGTATTCGGGCAAGCGCTTGGATAATGCGTGAATACCGAATGACATCGGTGCATTGATCCGCAAACATCCACGAGGAATCCCGTCACGGATCGCAGTCATGCTTTCGGCCGCCTCAACTTCCGCCAAGATGATCTTCACCCGTTCATAGAAGGCGAAGCCCGCTTCCGTCAGATGGTGACGCCGGGTCGTACGATTGATGAGGCGCACACCCAAGTGCTGCTCCAGCGTCTGCACGTGCTTGCCCACCAACTGTGAGGACATCCGCAGCGCCTCTCCTGCCGCTGAGAACGACCCCAGCTCTACGGCCTTAGCGAATACACTCATGCTCTGCAGGCGATCCATTAAAAACATTTCATTTCAAGTGATGGCCTATTCTCGCCATTTATCTCAATAGCTTTCAAGTTTTAAAGTAAGCACATCACATGACCCAGCAGGAGAAAGCCATGAAAGTCGCAATAATTGGCATGGGCAACATGGGTGCAAGTTTGGCCTCTGCGTTGGCAGGTGCGGGATATGAAATCAGCATCGGAGCGTACGATTTTGGTGCGGCAGAAGAGGCTTATCCAGTTGGCAAAAAATTTGTCCAGCACAGTGCTTGTCGGTATTTCCAACCCAATTAACTTCCATCAAGGAGCATCATGAAAACTCGATTTTGCACCACGCTAACCACGCTGAGTCTACTTATCTTTTCCAGCCCAACGCTGACAGCCCCAGTTATTGAAGTACTGGGTAAGGACTTTACATTTCCCAATAAACTGGAAGGTCTGCCAGCTAAACTGTCGGACTTCAAAGAATTGCAGATCAACAGTTTCAAAACCAAGGATGGCGTAACACTCCGCTACTGGGAGGCCGGGTCGGGCAAGCCACTGATCTTCATTCCTGGCTGGTCAGCCAATGGGGCGGAATACATCAATGTGATGTTCATCCTTGCCAAGCATTATCGCGTGATTGTTCTCGACCAACGCAATCAGGGCTTATCAGATAAGGTCAAATACGGCAATCGGATTGCCCGTTACGCGATGGACCTCAAGGAGCTGAACGATCACTTGAATATCCAGTCAGCCGATTATTGTGGCTGGTCGATGGGGGCATCAGTACTGTGGAGCTATATCGATCTTTTTGGTAGCCGAGGAATTCGCAAGGCGGTTTTCGTGGATGAGCCGATTGCCATTGTGGCCCATGCCAACTGGTCAGAACAGGAGCGTAGGGATTTCGGCGCGTTTATGCCTTCGCCCGATGCGCTGATCGAGGCATTGCAAGCACCCGTACCGAATAACCCAGATCCCCAAACGACCAACTTCGTTGCGCGATTCAAATTGCGCGATTCACCGTTTTTCGATAATTCTGAAAGCTTTGCCGAATCCGTGATCCAGAATGATCCAGCCGCCATGATGCAAGTGATGTACGATCACGGCTCTAACGACTGGCGCGATGTATTACGTTACAAAATTCGGATACCTGTCGCTATTTTCACTGGAGAATACAGCACCAATTTACCAAGCCAGCGCTGGGCGCATACCGTTATTCCTGATTCAAAACTGTACGTTTATACCAAGGCAGAACAAGGGGATCACTTCCTGATGTTCAAAAATCCGTTCAAGTTCACGCAAGATCTGCGCGATTTTCTTGAGCATTGATTCACCTATTGCAGCTCACCATATGCGCACCAGAATATAATAAGCCGGACCAATTCATTTTGATCCTGAATCCATATCTGACCATTCTTCGGACAGTGCACTATCCCTTCGTGTGCTGCGAAATGAGCACCTGGATATCGCCAACCGCTTCTACTACAAAGGAAAGACGTGCTGTGGTCGCCGTCCTATTTTACCGCGTCGTGTGATGACGCACCGATTTCTATTGTGCACTAGCACATCGAGCAGTAATCTATATCCAGATTAACTTCATTAACTTCTATAATGGAGTCTTGCAGACTCCGCCCTACCCATCCTCGGTCTGAACACCGAGGCTTCTCGCGCCAACTCGCGCCAACCGGTAATGAAAGCAATTTTTTCATACGTTTGACTCCATACTCGTATTTAACGAGGAGGATATCCAATGAAAAATCCCCACGAGCATTCTTGCGATCATGGGCATCATCACCATCACCATTCCGAAAACTCGGAGGCTGCGATCTCAACCTCCACATCAGGGACGATTTACACCTGCCCGATGCACCCGGAAATTCGCCAGGAAGGACCGGGCAGTTGCCCGAAATGTGGTATGACGCTGGAACCGGTGGGCATCCCCGCGCCGACAACCAAGGCTGAATACACCTGCCCGATGCACCCGGAAATTCGCCAGGAAGGCCCAGGCAGTTGTCCGAAATGTGGTATGACGCTGGAACCGGCGGGCATCCCTGCGCCGACAACCAAGGCTGGCATCCCCGCGCCGACAACCAAGGCTGAATACACCTGCCCGATGCACCCGGAGATTCGCCAGGAAGGCCCAGGCAGTTGTCCGAAATGTGGTATGGCGCTGGAGCCGGTGGGCATCCCTGCGCCGACCACCAAGACTGAGTACACCTGCCCGATGCACCCGGAGATCGTACGCGACGAACCGGGGAGCTGTCCGATCTGCGGCATGGCGCTGGAACCTCGGACCATAACCCTCGAAGCGGAGGAAAACCAAGAACTCAAGGGCATGACCCGGCGTTTTTGGGTTGGCGTCCTGCTGACCATTCCGCTGATCGTGGTGGCAATGGGTCGGCATATTCCAGGCATATCGTTCGATGGATTGATATCGTCTCGCGGCCTGAACTGGCTAGAGCTGCTGTTGGCCACACCAGTAGTGCTATGGGGCGGTTGGCCGTTTTTCGAACGGGGTTGGCAATCGGTACTCAACCGCAGCCTCAATATGTTCAGCCTGGTCGCTTTGGGTGTGGGCGTGGCCTATGTCTACAGTATCGTGGCCGTTCTATTCCCAACACTGTTTCCTGCCGTATTTCGCGATGCCGACGGCCAAGTCGCTGTCTATTTCGAAGCTGCCGCTGCAATTGTGACCTTGGTTTTGCTAGGTCAGGTGCTGGAGTTGCGGGCGCGCCAGCAAACCGGTACTGCAATCAAAGCTTTACTGGGCTTGGCACCGAAAACCGCACGTCGCATCAAGCAAGACGGTAGCGATGAAGATGTGCCGCTGGATCAGATCCAGCCCGGCGATCATCTGCGCGTGCGTCCGGGTGAAAAAGTGCCAGTGGATGGCATCGTGCTGGAAGGACACGGCGTTGTCGATGAATCTATGGTTACCGGCGAACCGATCCCGGTAGAGAAAAATCCTGGTGACAAGGTTATCGGTGCCACGGTCAACGGCACGGGTAGCCTCATCGTGGAAGCGCAACGGGTTGGGGCCGATACCCTGCTCTCACGAATCGTGCAAATGGTGGCGCAAGCCCAACGTAGCCGCGCACCCATTCAGAAACTGGCCGACCAAGTTGCTGGCTACTTCGTCCCCGTCGTAATAGTGGCCGCCCTCATCACTTTCGCCGTCTGGGCGATTTTCGGGCCGCCTCCGGCCATGGCCCATGCTCTAGTCAACGCCGTGGCCGTACTCATTATCGCCTGTCCCTGCGCGCTGGGCTTGGCCACTCCGATGTCGGTCATGACTGCGACCGGTAAAGGCGCCACGCTTGGGGTGTTATTCAAAAACGCCGAAGCGATTGAAATGATGCATAAAATCGATACCTTGGTGGTGGACAAAACCGGCACTCTAACTGAGGGTAAGCCTCGCTTAGTGGCAATAGTACCGGTATCCGGTTTGGACGAAGCGACGCTGTTAGGTCTCGCCGCGACTCTGGAGCGCGGCAGCGAACATCCGCTAGCCACCGCCATCATCGACGAGGCGCAAGAGCGCGGCATCACCCTGGGCCATGCCGAAAACTTTGAATCGATGACCGGCAAGGGGGTGATGGGTCGTGTAGACGACAAATCGGTTGCACTGGGTAACCACGCCTTGCTGCAGGCATTGGGAATCGATCCGGGTGTTCTGGCAGATGAGGCGGAGCGGCTACGCTCCGAAGGCCAGACGGTGATGTTCGTGGCGATGGACAACCAGATTGCGGGCTTGCTTGGAGTGGCCGACCCCATCAAGGCGACGACACCTGAGGCCATTCGAGCGCTCCGTGCAGAGGGAGTGAATGTCATCATGCTGACCGGCGATAGCGAAACCACCGCTCGGGCGGTGGCACGAAAACTCGGTCTGGATGAGGTCATCGCTGGGGTATTACCCGACCAGAAAGCGGAGAAGATCAAGGCACTGCAACAAGAAGGCCGACAGGTAGCGATGGCTGGCGACGGTGTTAACGACGCACCCGCGCTAGCGCAAGCCCAAGTCGGTATCGCCATGGGTACCGGCACCGATGTGGCGATGGAAAGTGCGGGCGTAACCTTGGTCAAGGGCGATCTGAGCGGCATCGTTCGCGCCCGGAACTTGAGCCGCGCCACCCTGCGCAATATCCGCCAAAACCTATTTTTTGCCTTTGTTTACAATGCGCTCGGGATACCGGTGGCGGCAGGTGTGTTGTATCCCACTTTCGGTATTTTGCTATCACCGCTACTCGCAGCAGCAGCGATGAGTCTCAGCTCGGTATCGGTGATTTACAATGCCTTGCGCTTACGTTCAATAAAACTTTGAGCGAGAGAAAAGACGCAGGGTGAATAAGCACAGCGTATTCACCATTGATAACCTCGGCGCCGCTAATGGTCAAAGCCGAGGTTATCTGAATAAAAGGAATTTATGAGACCAATATATGCCATTAAAGCTACCAGAAAATCGAAACTTCTTTTTGTGGTTGGGACTAGGTTGGGTATCTTTTGGAGTACTAAGTATTTTTCTTAGGCTTCCATCAATTTTTACCAAAACAGTCATTATTATCGCAATGATAATAATGACTTTTCATACATTTCCTTGGACCCAGTGGCTATTAAAAAACTCTTAAGTTCCATTAATTATCTTCTAGATCGTAGGGCGGAAAAGCGTTAACTCATCTGTCCACCCCACACGACTACGCCGAAAGCGCACGCGCCAAAACATCGAAAATCCGATCATCGGTCGATTGCGCCACATTGAAACGCATAAAATCGCTGGCACTCAACGATTGACTGAAAACATTACCCGGTGCCAACACCACGCCGTCTTGCAAGCAGGACCGAGACAGGCAGGAAGCATCCTTACCTTTCGGCAATTGACACCAAAGAAACATGCCTGCTCGGGGCACCAGCCAAGGTCGGATACCGAGTGCTTCGAGGCGTGGAATCGTCTTTTCCATTTGCGCTGCCAGCCATTGTCGTACCGTTTCCATGTGCCTGCGATAGCCGCTGTCGGTCAAAGTGGTCAATACGATATCAGCGGCTAAGCGCCCACCGCCAAAGGTGGTGGCGATCTTTAAATCGAGCAGACTTTCGATCCAATCAGCTCGTGCCGCGATATAGCCACAGCGTAGCGAAGCCGAAACCGTCTTGGAAAAACTCCCAATGTGGACCACGCGTGCGAGTCCATCGAAAGCCGCTAATCTTGGAGCAGGATTGACCTCGAAGTCGGCAAAAATATCATCCTCGATAATCACCAGATCCGAACTGTCGGCAAGCTTCAGAATCCGATGCGCAACAACCGGTGAAAGCGTCGCACCTGTTGGATTATGGATTCCCGAATTGGTGATATAGAGCCGGGGTGAATGTGCTTGCAAAGCGGCGCTGAATAACTCCACATCTGGTCCATTGGGGGTATAGGGCACGCCCACCGCCTGTACGCGATGGGCTTTGAGCAACGCGTGGAAATTGAAGTAGCAAGGATCATCCACCAGGACGGTGTCGCCCGGTTCCAGCAGAAAACGACAAATCAGATCTATCGCCTGCGTTCCTGATTCGGTGAGTATGATCTGTTCAGGAGGAACCTCGATACCAGTACTCCGCATCCGCCGCGAAAGCAATTGGCGTAGCGCCGGGTGACCGAGCGGCGTGGGATATTCGGTGAGCTCCAATAGATCCGCTTTCACCAACGCACGTAGGGCACGGCGGATACCTGCCTCATAAAGCCACGACGGAGGCATCCAACCACATCCGGGCTTGAGCACGGCGCTATCGGCTTCCAGCGATTGGCGCGAAACCCACAACGGATCGACCTCCCTATCGAGCCTAGGGCTGATCTCTGCCAGCGCCAGCGGCGCGACCGGTCCCAGCACATAAAACCCCGCTCCAGGGCGGGACGCAATGATCCCTTCGGCGGCTAGTCGTTCATAGGCTTCCACCACGGTCGAGATCGAGAGCCGCATGGTTTTTGCTTGCGCACGCACGGAGGGCAGGCGAGTCCCCGGCAGGTAGGCGCGAGAGGCAATCTTTGCTTGAATTTCTGCCATCACCGCATCGATTCGTGTACCACTTCGCTTCATTCTTTAACGTCAATTCTGTTTATGACTCTTAGCCAATCAATCGCTTAATGTCATTCCCGCGAAAGCGGGAATCCAGGCAACTGTGCGTGTCATCACTTCTGGACTCCCGCCTACGCGGGAGTGACGATCCACAACTGAATGTCATTC
>JACSSB010000287.1 GCA_014879435.1 Phycisphaerales bacterium | reverse complement strand
GTTCACGGGTCGAGCCTCAGTCATTTGGGCCGCAAATTTCACTGCATCATTTAGGATCGAAATCCGGTATACAGATTAATCGGGCTGACGCAGATTCAGAGAATTTTAAAAATAATGTCATGAATTCTATCCTAAGCAAAAGTATACAGTCTGAGCGGTGTGAATACGCAATGGTGGCGCTTCCCGATACAGTGTTTGACTCAATCAAGGGCTATTTTGTTTAGGAATAGAACGACAAGTATCGTATTTGGATGCTGATAGTGGCCCGTGGTCGTAGCCAATGGCTTCTGAGGCGATTTGGATTCCCACTTAGGGCTGAAACGAGGTTCATGATCCCGTGGTATGCATCAAGGCTGTGTACGGGGATTGACCGCGCTAAACTAGCCATGCAGGTTTTTCGATGGGACGGTGAACATGCGAGATTTCGGGCCGCGAGCGTTGACTCCGCGCGATGGTTGGGACTGGTTGATACAGGCTTGGCGATTAATGCGGCGGCGGCCCTGGTTGTTCGTGGCCGTGGCGTTGTTTGCACCGGCGGGTACTGCTTTATTGCTAGTGCTACCGATCTGGGGATGGTGGCTGTCGTCCCTCAATCCCTGGATTGCCGTGATAGTCACCGTATTCTGCTATGGTCTGCCGCTGAGCCTGACTGTGACCCTGGCCTGTGCCTTGGCCCGTGCTGCTAATCGCAAGCGACCGCCGACCCGTGGGCAATTGTTCAACCGGACCGCGCTCAAGGCGCTCGCTAAAACTATCCTGTTTTTGTTCGTATTGCTGTTGCAAGGTTATCTGGTGGTCTATTGGGTGCGGGATCAGCTGCTGCCGGTGGATATGGCCATGATAACCAACGGTGTACCCCAGCCCCTTCCTGCGGTATTTGGTGTGGCCGATACCATACTGGGAACACAACTGAGTGTATTGGGCAGTATGCTACTGGTGCTGCAGGTGCTGCTGACTTGGTTTGCCATTCCCTTACAGTTGTTTCGTGAATTACCACTATCGATCTGTTGGCGGCGCAGCGCACTGGCCATGCAACTCAATCCGTGGTTGTTTCCAGTCCTGGGGTTGACCGGATTGCTGTTGGTGGCGTTGCCATTTTTCAGTTTTTTTTCCGTTCTCGCTCAGGTGCTAGCGTTGCCGCTACCGGTCTATCTGGGGGCATTGCTGTATGTGGCTTGGAACGATATGTTTCAGGGGGGCGCTGAAGAGGAAGAGGTCATCAATTTGGCCGCCGAGTGGCGAACCAGCATCAGCGGTGGCTCAGTATCGCGTCGATCTCACGCAACGCCAGATGGAGATCATCGCTTAAGGGAATCGCTCCAGCGGCGCGAACGGCATCGAGATGATGTTCGGTAATCGAGCCACCAATGAAAACTGGAATCGAAACTGCGCGGCATAAGCGTGGCAGTTGTTGTGTAATCAGCGATGTGGCGATAGTTGCCGATCCAGACAGGGTGATGGCGTGGGCGGCGGTACGCGTCGCCACCAGTGGCAATTCCTCCAGCGGCGTGTTCGAGCCCAGCAACACCACCTGATGATTCCAGTCCAGTGCGGCCAGAGTGAACAACAATAGGCCGACTTCGTGCTGCTCGCCCGGTAGGCAGGCCGCTAGTAGCTTCGGGCCGCGTCGGCTACGACTCAGATGATGGAAGCGGGCGCCCAGTTTGTTGCGCAGGAACACGCTAAAAAAATGTTCCTCGGCAATGTGGCCCTCACCGTTTGCCCACCGTTCGCCCAATTCTCGCAGCAGCGGCACGATCAGCCGGTTGGTCACAATATCTATCGGATACAGTGCGAGGATGTCGTTGTAGATCTCGTTCAATGCGCGATCATTGAATTCGGTAATCGCGCGCAGCAAGCGCTGTCGATCATTGAGCCAGGGATCGATGCCCGATGGCGCAATGGGCTGAGGATCAAGGCGCACTGGGTCGGTTTCCAGCACTTGACGTACCTGACCGATGGCCATGCCGTTGTCCAGCAGGCTGAGTATGCGCTTGATCATCTCCACGTCGGCCATGGTATACAGACGATGGCCCTTGGGAGTGCGTAGCGGTTTGATCAGCGCATGGCGACGCTCCCAGGCCCGTAGCGTCACCGCATTGACGCCGGTTAGGCTGGAAACCGTGCGAATGGGGATCAACCCTTCGCCAGGCAGGGCATGATGGCCGCTGTTCGCCTTCATCGTTTAAGAAACCTCCCGGATCGCACGATACGATTCGGTATAGATGATCTGTTCAATTTAACTTTGTTCCACCGGCCGCCCACGAGCGGCGGGGAATCATGATCCTAGATCGTCCATTGATGTACCGGCATCCCGCTTTGCTGCCGCTCCAGATAGGCCAGAGTCAGTTCATTGAGATTCGGCCCGTGGCGGGCGAGAAAGCACCGCTGCCAGTTGGAACCCGTGCGGCCGCTACCGACGCGGGCGATGATCACACCCAGATAATCATCCGCATCCGCCGTGTCGATCCCCAGCATCTGTAACCCACGCCGGGCCAAGGGCAGCAGCTCCTCCAGTAGCAATTGCCGTAGCGGTGCGCGCCGACCATTCAGCCAAACAATTTCGGCCCACAACCCATCCCGTGCTGCCGCATAGAAATTCGCCCGGCTCAGGGCGAACGGCAACTCTGCTACCAGCGTCGTTGTTTGCGCCAGCGCATGAATCAATCCGTAATACAGTGCCGCGTTGGCGATCAGATCGGGGATGCTGGGGCCGGCCGGCATCACGCGATGCTCGATGCGCAGGTGCGGTGCTCCATTGGCCTCGAAACCGAGTAATGGCCGATTCCAGCGCCAGATGGTGCCATTGTGTAGACGTAGATGCGGTAGCTGCTCGGCTGGTTCCTCGCTGAGATCGACCGGTAGTAGAGGCGGGTAGTACGCTAGGTTTTCTGCGAATAATTCCAGCAGCGAATTGCGGGCATAGTTATGGCCGAAGGTCACCCGGCGAAAGGCCGGATTGTTGGAATCGACTCCACCGAGCAGATCCACGCCCTGTTCAAATAGCGGAATGCGGGTTTCTTCCCAAAGTACCTTGCCAAACAACAGCGGCGAATTGGCGGTGGCGGCTACCAACGGCGCCGACAGTGCCAGCGCGGCGTTGAAGAAAGCAACCGCTTGATCGGGTGCGACTTGCAGATGCGCTTGAAACGAAGTGGTGGCGGCTTCCAGCATCACATCCGGCTGGGAAAGTCGCAGCGTTTCCACACCGCGAATCGTCAATTGCATCGGCCGACCGCGCCGCCGCTGCAAGATCTGATCGTTGATAGCTCGGTAGCGCTCTCGGTCCGACATGCTGGCCATGCTGAGATCGCTTTTACGTAGAGTCGGTAGAATTCCGATCAAGGCGATGACGGCGTCCAAGCGGGCGGCGGCTTGTTGGCAGCGTTGCCACAGACGTTCAAAATTTTCGTGCATCTGGCACAGCGCATCGCCACCGAGTGCCAGAGGCGATGCATTGAGTTCGATATTAAATACACTCAATTCTGGCACTACCAGCGGGTCAGCGATCTGGTCGAGGAAGGCTTGATTGAGTGGCGCCGGTTGACCGGCCCGATCCACCAGCCACGCCTCAATCTCGAAACCGGCGATGCCACCTGTTGGGGTAAAACGCCGTTCCTGGAACCAGTCGCCCAGGATGCCCATTTCCTGATGCAGCCGCTCTTCAAATTGCTGAAAGTCGTGGGAAGTAAATTCAGAATAAGCGATCTCCTGACCCATGCGCGGTGCCTCTAGCTGCTGTCCAAACCCACTATAGTCGTCCGCGTTCGTCCCGGACGGCGAAACCGCACAATGCCAAGTCAAGGTTGCGCGTCAGAGCGATGGCCTGGAAGCGCTCGCCCATTTCACCGGGTAAGGTGAGCAATTTGACTTGACGGCTCTGCTCCAGATAACGCGGCGTGTCGGCGGGATCGACCTCGGCCAACAGCTCCAGTAGGCCACAACCGAACAGAAAATAATTCTGCGTGGTGTAACCGGCAACTTCCAGGCCGACAGCGAGCGCGGCATCGGCCACCGTGCTGAAATCCACGCTGGTGGTGATGTCCTGCAAACCGGGCAGGATCAGCGGATCGGCGTGAACCCGATGACGATAGTGGCAGAGCAGGGTACCGTTGGTACGCTCAGGATGGTAGTAATCCCGGCGCGGATAGCCATAGTCGATGAACAGCAAGGCGCCCGCTGCCAGCGGTTCGGCGATGGCGCGCAGCCAAGCATCCAGGTGAGGGACATATTCGGAACTGTAGCCCAGCGGGAGGCGCCAGCCCAACTCTTCTTCGATGCGAGCAACGGCAGCGGTAACTTCGGGATCTTCGTCGCCCTCGACCCAGTCCAGTCCTGCTTCAGTCCAGCTCACTGCCAGTCGGCGCGGTCCTGCCGCCGTGATACGAAAACACTCAGCTGGTAATGCGTCCAGCACTTCATTGCCCAGTATCACCCCACGCAGACCCGGCTCCGGTAAGGTATCCAGCCAGACTACACGGTCGAGTAGATCGGGCACCTTCTCGGTCAGGGTTTGATGCTGGCGTTCGCGCAACTCGCCGCTCAGTTCCAGGATGGCATACCGCTCCGGCAGTGCGTCCAGGGCGCGCAGTTCCTGCAAGAGATCGGCAGCCATCACGCCGGTGCCTGCACCGAGTTCGAGCAGGATGCCATCACCCAATGCTTCCAGGATTTGCTGGCATTGACGGGCTAGGCAGCGTGAGAACAGAGGCGATAGCTCCGGGGCAGTGATGAAATCGCCATCCGGGCCGAACTTGCGGGTACCGGCGCGGTAATAGCCTAGGTTCGGGGCGTAGAGCGCTAAGTCCATGAAGCGGGCAAAGGAGATCGCCCCGTCATTTGCGACGATTTCGGCGCGAATCCGGTCAAGTAGTCGGGCGCTGTGTGTAACGGCGGTAGGATCGGGCGCGGGCAGGCGATCGAGCGAGCGGATGTTTGGAATCATGAGCGTTGCTCGTAAATGGACCAAGGGGCTGTTTTACCATAGGCGCTGACTCGAACGCAGGCTGGCTTTCGGGTTTTTATTAAGTGACCGCTAAACCAGCGCTGCAAACAGGCTACAATCGTCCGAAATATTGAAACGATTCTCTCCATTTCCCCATTGAATAATCGAGCTTGTGGCTTTTTTCGATGAAAATTCTAACGATTCCACTGTTGTTGAGCATGCTCTTAATGATCGTTCCGATGCGGGTTATGGCCCAAACGCCAGTCAGCGATCAAGAGCGGGCTGGCGCCTACATCAGCGACTTGCTGGAAATTCCGCTACGTGCCGGTGCTTCCAACCGTTACAAAATCATTGGCGCGATACGCAGTGGTACCGCCGTCGAAGTGCTCAAGGTGGATTCGTTCAGGGGCTATACTGAAATCCGTACACCCACTGGGGTCAAGGGCTGGTTGCCCAGCACCCAGATCTCCGATACCCCGAGCAGTCGAGAGCAACTGGTTGATGTCCGCAAGGAATTGGAGCGACTACAGACACGGCACACCGATCTTGAGCAGCACATGGAAGAGATCGTGGGTAAACCCGGAGAAGAGAGTCTCAGCTATCCGCAACTGTATGAGCAGGAGCAGCGACTGCGCCAGCAATTGGCGCAATACCGTAAGGTGGCGAGCGATACCGTGGCGATCGATGAACGTAACAAAGCTTTGCAGGAACAAGCGGTGAGGCTGGAGCGGGAGTTACAACTGGTTCAACAAGAGAATCGGGCATTACGCGACGACAACAGCAACCTTCGGTTCCTGATGGGTGCGGTGTTGCTGGGTGCTTGTCTGCTGCTGGCGATGATGATGCCGCGCATTCGGGAGCAGCGCCGCGAACAGTGGAGTCGGCTATAAAACTTTGGAGTCCAAAGCCGGTGAGGCATCATGCTTTGGAACGTGGAGTTGAAGGCCGGATTGATCAGGCAATCACAGCGGATGAGTGCATCATTCCGCCTCCGGCGTGAGAGTGACCGGGGTGAGGATTTCCCGCGATTGATCATGGGAGGCCCACAATTCGGCAATGGTGGAACCCAGCAACGGATGGCGGCAATCTCCGGCGATCTCGGCCAGCGGTCGTAGCACGAAGGCATGGCGAACGATCTCATCGCGGGGAATACGGGTTCCCGCCTCGCGCAGCACTAGGTCGCCGTAGAGCAATAAATCCAGATCCAGCGTTCGCGATGCACGCTTTAAACCGCCATCGTCTGGCTGGTGAGCGATCTCGATCTCCCGTAAACCCGCAAGAACCGCGTGAACTGTCAGTTCGGTTTCGAAGCCTGCTACCAGATTGAGAAAATCATCGCCGACAAAACCAACGGCGGCACTGGCGTAGATAGTGGATACGGTCAGTGGGCCAAAACGCTGGCGCATCGCGCTTAGTCCAGAGCGGATATGCCGTTCTGGTTCAATGTTGCTGCCGATACCCACATAAACCGAGGTCATCGCGTTTTCAGCCCCGATCACCACGCTCGATGACGATACCCGCCTCGCGCGCAGCGGACGGCACACCGGGCTTGTGCAGCGTCAATCGTAACCAAGGCACGCTAAATTCCTGTCGCAGCAGTTCAGCGATGCGTTCGGCCAGGGTTTCGACCAATTGGAACTCGCTGGTGGCGGCGAAGGCAGCGATCCGTTCCGCCACAGCCTGATAGTCGAGCGTATCGGCGAGCTGGTCGCTGGCGGCTGCCGAGCGGATATCGGTTCCTAATTCCAAGTCCAGCAGCAGGCTTCGACGGGCTTGACGCTCCCAGGGATAAACGCCGATAAGTGTTTCTATGTGCAGATCGCGGATAAAAATCATATCCATGACGGGGTTTCCGATGCGGGCTCATTTTCAATGGTCATGGAGAAACCGGGATTGGAAAGCAGGGATTGCGATACCTCATGCCTTGAACCGGCGTAAAATCAGGGTTCCGGTCCCGTTCCGGTCTCCTCCGGCCGTCGTGCCGGCTTTCTGTGGTGCTTAGCGACGATATTCTATGCTTACAAACCTGTTGTTTGTCGTATTCGGTTATCTGGCTGGTTCGATTTCCACCGCTATCTTGGTCTGTCGGGCGTTGGGCCTGCCAGACCCGCGCCAGGAGGGATCGCGTAATCCCGGTGCCACCAATGTATTACGTTTTGGTGGCAAGAAGGCGGCTGCCGTGACTTTGGTCGGAGATTTTGCCAAGGGATTGCTGCCGGTGTTGTTGGCGCGGTGGGTGGGGGTGGATGAAACGGGTTTGGCCCTGACCGCGCTGGCGGCATTTCTGGGGCATTTGTATCCGGTATTCTTCGGCTTCGAGGGAGGCAAGGGTGTGGCTACTGCGTTCGGAGCGATGCTGGGCCTGTCTTATCCGCTGGCGTTGGCGGCCCTGGCCACTTGGTTGTTGATGGCGTTTGTCGTGCGTATCTCCTCGCTGTCAGCGTTAACCGCCGCAGTGTTGGCGCCTTTGTTTGCCTGGGGCTTCGGATTGCCGAAGGTTTATCTTATCGTGGTGTTGATCATGGTGGTACTGTTGGTTTGGCGGCATCGTTCCAACATTCGTCAGTTGCTGGCCGGTACTGAGGACAAGATCGGCACCGATCTGCCATAACGCAACCGACAGCCAGTTCAATCCACCTCACCATTGGCGTTAAGATCGTGCGT
Source organism: Phycisphaerales bacterium (assembly GCA_014879435.1). Taxonomy (GTDB): domain Bacteria; phylum Pseudomonadota; class Gammaproteobacteria; order Competibacterales; family Competibacteraceae; genus Competibacter. The sequence continues at coordinate 6,088 of JACSSB010000287.1, read as the reverse complement.
ATTTTTTCCACTAACCGACAATAATCCTATAGAATTCCCCACTTCCAGATTTTACTCAATCTTGGCTTTCCCCGGTCACGCTACCCTGAGTACCCACGGTCGTGAATAAAAAATCCAGCTACACTCGCGAGGAACTGCTCGCCTGCGCCCGCGGCGAACTATTCGGTCCCGGCAATGCACAGCTACCATTGCCGAACATGTTGATGGTTGATCGTATCGTTCACATTGGCGCCGAAGGTGGTCAGTATGGTAAGGGTGAGATCGTCGCGGAATTAGACATTCACCCCGATCTATGGTTTTTTGGCTGCCATTTCATCGGCGATCCAGTGATGCCCGGTTGTTTGGGACTGGATGCCATGTGGCAATTGGTGGGATTTTTCCTGGGTTGGATGGGTGGTCAGGGACGGGGGCGAGCTCTCGGCTGTGGTGAGGTTAAATTTACTGGCCAGGTTCGTCCTGAGGCGCACAAACTGACCTATCACATTCACATGCGGCGAGTCATCCTGCGCAAATTAGTAATGGGTATCGCTGATGCGACCCTGGATGTCGACGGCCGGACTATTTACTTTGGTAAGGACCTGCGAGTCGGACTCTTTGTCTCGACGGACGGTTTTTGAGGATGAGGACCATGAGACGAGTGGTTGTCACCGGTATCGGTATCGTATCCAGCATCGGTAATGATCGCTGGGAAGTGTTGGAATCCTTACGGCAAGGCCGCAGCGGCCTGGAATTCGCCCCGGATTACCAGGAAATGGGCCTGCGTTCCCATGTGCGTGGATCGATACGGGCGGATCTGGCAGCCCAGATCGACCGTAAGATTTTGCGCTTCATGGGCGATGCCGCTGCGTTTAACTATTTGGCTATGCGCGAGGCCATCGCCGATGCCAAATTGAACGATGATGTGGTCTCGAACCCACGCACCGGTCTGGTCACCGGTACTGGTGGGGGAAGCCCGCAGTATATGGTCGAAGCCGCTGATCTGCTACGAAACAAGGGCTTGAAGCGGGTTGGACCCTACATGGTACCCCGTACCATGAGCAGCACCACTACGGCTTGCTTGGCGACGCCGTTCAAGATCAAGGGCGCGAACTACAGTATTGGTTCTGCTTGCGCCACCAGCGCGCATTGCATTGGTCACGGTGCCGAACTGATCCAATGGGGCAAACAGGATGTGGTGTTTGCCGGTGGCGGTGAAGAGGTTCACTGGAGCCTGACGCACCTGTTTGATGCCATGGGTGCGCTGTCCACCAAATACAATGCCACCCCACAGACCGCATCGCGGCCCTATGACGCGAATCGTGATGGCTTCGTGATCTCGGGTGGTGGTGGCATCGTGGTATTAGAGGAACTGGAGCACGCCCAGCGGCGTGGTGCACGGATCTATGCCGAACTGATCGGTTACGGAGCGACCTCCGACGGCTATGACATGGTGCAACCCTCCGGCGAGGGTGCGCTGCGTTGCATGCGACTGGCGCTGGAAGATGTGAATGAGCCGATTGATTACATCAATACTCACGGCACTAGCACGCCGGTTGGCGACACCCGCGAACTGGAGGCGATTCGTGAGGCATTCGGTGATCGTGTTCCGCCGATCAGTGCCACCAAGTCGCTGACGGGCCATGCACTGGGTGCGGCGGGGGTACACGAGGCGATCTATTCGCTACTGATGATGGGCAACCGCTTTATTGCCGCTTCGGCCAACATCGAAACGCTGGATCCAGTGGCAGCGGAGTTCCCTATCGTTCGTGAGCGGGTGGATAACGCGGATCTCAAGGTGGTACTGTCCAATAGCTTCGGCTTCGGCGGTACCAATGCCACTTTGGTATTTCGACGGCTTGAGTCCTAAGCCGCCTGGATGATCTGAAAAAGGCCGCCTGTGGGCGGCCTTGTCGCTTTGGGGAGGAAAATATGATGGCCAGCTTTCCACTGCTTGCATTAGTGGTTGCCGTTTATAGCGCCTTGGCGCTGGCCGTACCGTCTTGGCTGGGCGATGTGTTGCTGACCTTACCGCTACTGTCTGGATCAACACTGCTGTTTCGGGGCGGTGATCTCTTGTTGGTGGTCGGATTATTATTGTTGTGTGTCGAGGTTTACCGCGCTACCAGCAGCTCGACCGCTGCCATTCTTAATCATGTGCTGTCGCTGGTGGTGTTCATCGTGGCCCTGATCGAATTACTGGTGATGCCGGCCATGGCCAACATGACCTTTTTTCTGATTGTGCTGATGACCTTGAGTGATGTGATCGCCGGTTTCACCGTAACGATTTCGACCGCTCGGCGAGATATTCAGCGCCCCTCCTGATGGCTTCATTTGGCTCCGGTCGAATACGTCGGAGTCCAATTTTTCCTGCTTTTCCCGCCCATGCCTCTATCTGAATTTTCCCTGATCGCACGTTATTTCGCCGCACATCAATTGCAGCGTTCCGATGTGGTGCTCGGTATCGGCGACGATTGCGCGCTGTTGCAACCTTCTACCGATCAGCAGTTGGCGATAACTGTGGATACTTTGGTGGCTGGGGTTCATTTCCTGGCCGACGCCGAACCGGAAGGGCTTGGCCACAAAGTGCTGGCGGTCAATCTCAGTGATCTGGCAGCAATGGGTGCAACACCGGCCTGGGTCACACTGGCGCTAACCCTGCCTGAAGTGAGCGATGGCTGGCTGGAAGCGTTTTGCCGGGGTCTGTTCGCGTTGGCGGATCGATACGGCGTGCAACTGGTCGGTGGTGATACCACGCATGGATCCACGCTGGTCATCACTTTGCAAGCGCATGGTTTCGTTCCACCCGGTCAGGCGTTGCGTCGCGATGGGGCGAAACCGGGCGATGAACTCTACGTTACCGGTACTGTGGGCGATGCTGGTTTGGCATTGGCGGCGGCATTCGGTAAGGCAACCGTCGCTGCTGGTCATGAAGCGTATATTCGGGCACGGTTGGAACGGCCGGAACCGCGTCTCGTAGCAGGCCAAGCGCTGCGTGGGATCGCCAGTGCCGCTATCGATATTTCCGATGGCTTAGCTCAAGATCTGGGCCATATTCTGGAACGTAGCCGGTTTGGGGCGCAGGTGGAGGTGGAGCAGTTACCGTTATCGTCGGCATTGAGAGCGAGCCTGGATCAGGAGGCCGCTGTTGTGGCTGCTCTGACAAGTGGCGACGATTATGAGCTGTGCTTCGCTGTGCCGCCGGAACGGAGTTTGCAACTGAAAGCCATCGCGGCGGAGTGGGAGTACCGCTGTACCCGCATTGGTGTCGTTACGGCGGAACCGGGACTGCGATTGATCCGCGCCGATGGCTCTGCCTTACATCTAGAGCGGTTGGGCTACGATCACTTCGGCTGATTTTGAGTCGTTGTGCCGGTCAAAAAAAGGGGCTCTGCTTTCACAGAGCCCCTTTACTTTATTTTGGTGGGCCGTGTCCGGTTCGAACGGACGACCAACAGATTAAAAGACCCCACAGCTCGATACATGATTAGTAAAATCAGTTACTTGTAATGATTGCCTCGGTGCAAGACTCAAGTAAGCCTATATCAATCACTCTGGCTTCAAGCAACTCTGCACCAAATCAACACCACGACCAGTACAGGCTGTGTTGCACGGTCAGTCATCCCTATCTTCGCGCTGGATCAGCTTAATCAATGTGTAGCTGACCTTGGTTGCACCGCTCCTTTGGTGAACTTCGCGCACTCTCAAGCGTACCTGCCACAGTCGGCCAATTGTGTTGGCAGGAATCACCAACGCTTCGCCTCGTAAGTCATCAAGGCATTCCGTTGTGACGGTGCCCTTGCGCACCGTCCCGTTTCCATCTTCATAGAGTTCAAATCGCTGGCTATCGGGCAATAAGTAAACAACTCCGGTGATGTTTTGTTCTTGCTCGTCGATTTCCTCCATCGAATCCACTCGTGCCCGTGCACGCTCTACATCTTCCCGTTGCAGAACATACTCCTTATGGTCCCCCACAAGCCTGAGCGTTGCTCCCGCATCATCCAGCGTATTGAAGAATTCCTTGAGCGATGCCAATAACCGGTTATCCAGGGTATCCACGATGGTTTCAAAACCCTCATCACCTGCTATGGAAAGTCGATGAATTAGCTCGGAAATCTCATCCACAACTTTCTTGAGCGGGGTATCGAGCAATGGCAATGTTTCTGCCGCTTCTTCTAGCACAAAGCCGAATGAACCCCGCGCCACTTCGGTAATCAGCATTTTAGCTTTGGTGGTGGAAGCGGCTGGAATACGGCCCCGATCTCCAAGTGGTCCCGATTCCAATGCGGCGTAGCGCTTCGCCACGAGATCCTGGTAGCGATCAATGGCTTTCCCAGCGAAATTTGCCTCGATACCTTTCGACCCCAATACGGGCCGTCCCCCGAAGAACAGCGCTATAGCTGCCTTGGTGTCCGGTACGGCTTCGGTCCGGTCAATCTCGGCTTCGAGATCTGCTTTGCGACTGGAGAATTGAAGCCAGCCCACCGGATCATCGTCTTCGGTGCGCGCAGCGAGCAGCGCAGTCACCGCCGCTAAGTCCACTTTTAATGCATCGACTTCTAATTTTTTGAGCATAGTGGTTTATTCCAGCAGCGAACGTGCCACGTCGTCATCCGATTGCAGCGGCACGGATAACATACCTTTCCACAAGGAGGTAACCCGCTGGTGCGAAAACAGTCCGAACCAATACCGGGTATCGTCCACGACAAGGAACGGCTTCTTATCCAAATCTACGAAGTAAGCATCGCAATGGTATTGCGCCTTCGTTATGCGTGGATCAAATAAATAAAGATGGTCGCTTACCAAACGCCTCCATTCGTCGGGCGATGCTGTTGGGCGGTGAGCAAAGGTCACAATATCTACATCCGCTGGCGCACGATTGCGCATCTTTTCAACATCTTCGACAAAGCTGCCATCGAGCCATTGGAAGCCATCTACAATGCCGACCGCTCGCAGTGCGGCACGAAAATCCAGCAAACCGGTCAAGATGTGTATCCGTTCATGGGATGTGGCGAAATGCTTGACGACCTCGACCATCGAAACCGCATAGGGTGACATTTCGGTGCGCCCCGTTGGACTGGGGCCAAGGAACGGCGGCAAAACACCGGATAGGTTGAAGGCCGGTATCAATTTCGACTCCTGCGGTCAGAAAAAATCCCTGGTCAGCGTATCGCTGTCATGAACACTTACACCTCGGTCATTCAGCTCTTCTACCGATGTCGATACCGTCAGTGCCATAAACACCAACACTGTCAACGACATGCTAACCGTGATCTGCAATGTCATTACCTACTTGTTGAGCCAGCGCATCAACAATCTTCGACAACGAGGCACGATCCTTCGGTGGTAACGCCTGAATCGCTAGCGCCACCCGCATCACTTCATCACTCAATGAAAGAGAGCGATCTATCATGCCGATCTTCGGGAAGAACGACACCAACATTTCATGCAGCTCCGGCATGATCTCGCGAGGGTCTACTTCTAGCACTCGCGCAAGCCGGAATACCGCATCAATATTGAGCGGGTTTTTCCCCTGCAAGTAGTGGCCAAACGCGCCTTGCGTAGACCAGCCACAGGCATGAGCCACCTTTTCCTGAGTGAGTCCCAGCAACAGCTTTTTCCGCTCCCAAATCTTGCGTAGACGATCCGCACTGTCTTGTTCGGAATCGGTTAACTCTCGTTTTCTCACCATTTGCATAGGCTAGACTCCCAAGGTCCCAGCGCTCAAATACCAAAGGTATTGATTTAAAATAATACCAATGGTATTAATAAGTCCTGTCAGTTAGAGAAATAGCCATGACGCCTCGTTTACTTAAGAACTACCGCACCAAGACCCATATGTCACAAGCGCAATTTGCCAAGCTGATCGATGTTACCCAGGGGCAAGTTAACCATTGGGAATCCGGTCGGCAGCCTGTTAGCGCATATATGGCACTGGTAATTGAACACGCCACACACGGCGAATTGAGCGCCGTACAACTACGCCCGGACTTGCCCTGGCCAGAACCAGCGGCAATCCGTCAATCAGCCATCCATGATGCACTGCACTCATAAATCTCCATCTAGCCACCGCATGGCCTTGCTTTTCTTTGGAGGTAACCATGAATAAATC
>JACSSB010000327.1 GCA_014879435.1 Phycisphaerales bacterium | reverse complement strand
TGATGCGCCCATCGTCGAAACAGGCCCGACTGAGGCTGACGCAACCCATTTTCAGGCTGGTGAGATGGTGGGCCACGAATTTTTCACCCACGATCAACTCGGTGCTGCCGCCGCCGATATCCACCACCAAGCGCTGACCGTTCACATCGGCAACGCTATGCACAACCCCCAGATAGATCAGCCGCGCCTCTTCCTGACCGCTGATGATCTCGATGTTATGCCCTAGCACTTCCTCGGCGCGGCTCAGGAATTCGGCACTATTGCGGGCCTGACGTAGGGTGTTAGTACCAACGATACGCACCTGTTCCGGAGCGAGATGCCGCAGGCGCTGACCGAAGCGTGCTAGGCAATCCAGCGCGCGTTGCTGAGAAGCTTCGGACAAACGGTTGCGCTGATCCAGCCCCGCCGCCAACTGCACCATCTCGCGGAGCCGATCCAACATCTGCACATGACCATTGGCGATCCGCGCGACGATCATGTGAAAGCTGTTGGAGCCTAGATCGATGGCGGCAACGATATCGGCTGACATGGCTACTTTTCCCCGATCAATCCTGCTTGAGCCCACGTAACTGACCGGGGGTCAACACCCAGTGCAAAATGCCTTCTCCTGGCGCAGCGCGGCCAGGAAATTCGAGCAACGCCACACCACCCTTGCGAAAGGCGATCAGTGGATAGGGCTCGGCGGTTAACAACAAACCAGACAGCAAACTCAGGTGCGGTTCGTGGCCCACGATTGCCATGACGATTTCGGGCCGATACTGGCCAAGCCACAGTGCGGTCTCCTCGACCGGATAAGTGAAATCCAGTTCGGGACGCTCCAGCAACGGAAGATCACCATAAGCACGAGCGATGATTTCGGCAGTTTCGTGCGCACGCACTCGCGGGCTGCACGCCAACACATCGATATGATCTACCTGGGTACGCAAGCGGTTGGTACCTTTGCGCATTTTCCTGCGGCCCACTTCGGTCAGCGGACGCAGCGCGTCGGTGCCTCCGGTGACCGCGAAGGATTCCGCGTCCTCGGCAATGGCATGACGGACCAGCAGTAATTTCATTGAACATTCCTCAGCGAAAACGCTTAAAAGCGCTTTCAGTTTAACACTGGGCGGCGGCCCCGTTACATGTTGCTACGATCCGGGTCGACTCTACCTGCAATTCGGCCGGAAAATCGCAGCTAAATACGCTTCCCACGCCCAATTCACTGACAATCCGTAACTGACCACCGTGGTTGTTCAGAACGTGCTTGACGATGGATAGTCCCAATCCAGTACCCCCACTGCCACGCGAACGATCACGGTTGACGCGGTAGAAGCGTTCGGTCAACCGAGGAATATGCTGAGGGGCGATGCCTTCGCCGTTGTCCGCCACCACCAGATGGGGGCCGGTGGCATCCGCAAACCACTGAATCTGGATCAACCCATCGGCTGGGGTATGACGCACCGCATTGAAAATCAGATTGGAAAACGCGCTGCGCAACTCTTTCTCGCAACCGAGCAACCACAACGTCGGCTTTGCATTGATGTCGATTTGATGACCCCGCTCGCCACTGAGCGCAACAGCGTCATCCACGATATCGGCCAGCAGTGCGGGCACCGCCACCGGCTTGCGTGGAGAAGGTTCGCGCTGGCTTTCCAGCCGCGCCAGCATCAATAGATCTTCGACAATATGCAGCATGCGCCTGGACTGCTGCTGCATGCCCGACAGCGGCTGGCGCCACGCCACCAGCGCCGGACTTTCGCTATCCATGAGGGTTTCCAGATAACCGGTGATGACCGTCAGCGGCGTGCGCAGCTCGTGCGAGACGTTGGCGACAAAATCACGCCGCATCCGCTCCAACTGGCGGATGCGGGTGATATCCGTGGCCAGCAACAGCCGTTGCTTCTTGCCGTAGGGAACGATACGCGCACTGAGCAACAGTTCATCGTCCACTGGCGAGGAAAATTCTACGCTGCTGCGCTGGCCTCGCTGGCTTAAGAACTCGATAAATCCGGGATAACGCAGCAAGTGGGTGATCGGCAGCCCGATATCCTGGGTCGGCGATAATCCCAGTAAGGTACGAGCGGCATCGTTGCACCAAAGCACCTGATCATCGGCACCCACCACTACGGCAGCATCCGGCAAAGCGGTAGTCGCTTGCTGAAATTGTTTCAACAGCCGACTGAGCTTACGCTTACGCTTACGGGCTTGGCGGCGCTGGCGGGCGATGTGGGCACCGATGTCACTCCACACCAGACCATCGGGTGGTACTAATCCAGTGGTCCCGCCCGCATGCAGCCAGCGATGCAGTTGCCACAGCTTCCATAACTGCCAGGCCAGACTTCCCAGCGTGGCCAACAGCAGGATCTCCAACGGATGGCGCACAAGCCAACCGAGCCAAGCAGCACCCAGCAGGATCAGCGCCTGTCGCCGCAGTAGTAATCCCCATGATTGGGACATGCTAGACACGCTAGATCCGCGTCGAAAACCG
>JACSSB010000355.1 GCA_014879435.1 Phycisphaerales bacterium | reverse complement strand
TAGCTCAGCCGGTAGAGCAACTGATTCGTAATCAGTAGGTCCGCGGTTCGATTCCGCGTTCCGGCACCATATAAGATGAAAGGCTTGCGGCGACGCAAGCCTTTCTCATAATTAGCCGATCAAATATCGGCCTTTGTTTGCTGACGGATTTGCTCAATTTTGACAAATACTTCGGCTTAGCCCAGCCACCGAAATGGGCCGGATTCGCTTATTCAGTGCAATCCGATATAATTTTTACAAATCTTATCCATTTCCCGTACCGCTACGAAAAAGCCCGTGGGCGCGGATTGCAACATGTCAGCACGTATAGCGACGGTCAAACGCGACACTTTAGAAACTCGCATTCAGGTGTACGTCAATCTGGACGGCTCGGGTAGCGCCCAACTCAGCACCGGCTTACCCTTTCTCGATCACATGCTTGATCAGATTGTGCGCCACGGCCTGATCGATCTGAACGTCGAAGCCCAGGGTGATCTGCACATCGACGCACATCACACGGTCGAGGACATCGGTATCACCTTGGGACAAGCGATCAATCGGGCCTTGGGTGACAAGCGCGGTATCCGCCGATATGGCCATGCCTATGTCCCGCTGGACGAGGCACTCTCCAGAGTGGTGCTCGACTGCTCCGGTCGACCGGGTCTGGAATACTGTGTCGAATTTCCTCGTGCCCGTATTGGAGACTTCGACGTGGATCTGTTTCGCGAATTCTTTCAGGGGTTTGTCAACCACGCTTTGATCAGCCTGCACATCGACAATCTACGTGGCCGCAACGCACATCATATTGCTGAAACTGTGTTCAAAGCCTTTGGTCGCGCCCTGCGTATGGCGGTCGAATTTGATCCACGCATGACAGACATCCCTTCCACTAAGGGCTGCCTATAAATTAGGCCTTTTTCTCTCCTTCACATCGGCATCCTGCATCTTTCCGAGTTCTCCGCATGGCCAGTATTGCGATCATCGATTACGGTATGGGCAATTTGCGCTCTGTCGCCAAAGCCCTGGAACATGTCGCCCCCCGAACGCGGGTACTTATCACCCAAAACCGCCAAGATATCCTCCATGCCGACCGGATCGTTTTTCCCGGTCAGGGGTCAATTCGTGATTGCATGCACGAACTGACCCGCTGGAATCTGGTGGATGTGGTGCGTGAAGCTGCGCTGACTAAACCGTTCTTGGGCATCTGCCTGGGACCACAAGCGATGCTCACTTTCAGCGAAGAAAACGGCGGCGTCGATTGCCTGGATGTACTACCCGGACGGGTAGTCTGGTTCGGCGAACCGCACGATCCCAGCAGCGGCGCACGGCTCAAAGTACCGCATATGGGTTGGAACCAAGTCCATCAACTGCGCGATCATCCGCTTTGGGAGGGTGTTCCCCAGGACAGCCGCTTCTATTTCGTCCATAGTTATTATCTGCAACCTGCGGATACTACGTTGACCGTGGGCCAAACCCAGTACGGCTTTGACTTCAGCTCGGTAATCGCCCGCGACAATCTTTTCGCTACACAATTCCACCCGGAAAAGAGCGCGCAGGCCGGATTGCGGCTGCTCGCCAACTTCGCCGACTGGAATCCTTGAAAAAATTACTCACCTAGACAGATCTCTTGCTGGAAGAAACCGGATATGTTGCTGATACCCGCGATTGATTTGAAAGATGGTAAATGCGTGCGACTACGCCAAGGCCGCATGGATGATTCAACGATCTTCTCCGACGATCCAGTGGCCATGGCGGAACGTTGGGTAGAGGCTGGCGCCCGCCGCCTGCATATCGTGGATCTGAATGGTGCCTTCGCTGGGCAACCAGTCAATGCCCAAGTTATTCGTCGCATCGCCCAAGCCTTTCCCGAGCTACCGATCCAGATCGGCGGCGGCATCCGCAACGAAGAAACGGTGGAAACCTATCTCGATGCGGGGGTCCAGTACGTCATCATCGGTACCAAAGCGGTCCAGGAACCGCATTTCGTCAGCGATCTGTGCCTGGAATATCCCGGTCACATCATCGTTGGGCTGGATGCCAAAGATGGGCGTGCTGCGACCAACGGCTGGTCCAAACTATCCAAGCACGATGTCGTCGATCTCGCTCAGGTGTTTGAACGTGATGGTGTCGAAGCCATCGTTTACACCGACATCGGCCGTGATGGCATGATGCAGGGAGTCAACGTTGAAGCCACCGTCCGCTTGGCACAATCGATCAACATTCCAGTGATTGCCTCTGGCGGGGTTAGCACCCTGGACGATGTGCAAGCGCTGTGTGCGGTGGAACAAGAGGGTATCATGGGCGCCATCATTGGCCGTGCGTTGTATGAGGGCAGCATCGATCTAGCGGTTGCTCAACAACTGGCTGACACCACCGGGAGTCACTGATGACACTCGCAAAACGGATCATCCCCTGCCTGGACGTAGATCGTGGCCGGGTAGTCAAAGGCGTCAAGTTTGTAGAAATTCGCGACGCGGGTGATCCGGTCGAGATTGC
>JACSSB010000023.1 GCA_014879435.1 Phycisphaerales bacterium | reverse complement strand
ACTGGTAAGGAAGCGCCTATCGAATAAAGAATTTAAAGATTGCCATTTTGAGCTAATGAGGAACAATACACCGGATTTCTGATCTTCATCGAAACCGATCCATGTCGAGGATATTGCAATGACTGAAGAGCCGCAGACCCTCCAGGTCATCACGGTTTGGGATCTACCCACCCGCTTGTTTCACTGGATTTTGGTGGGATTGGTCGTCGCTCAGTGGTTGACCGCTGAGAGCAGCGGTACTATGGACTACCACATTTGGGGCGGTTATGCAGTGCTGATGCTGGTGCTGTTCCGCTTGATCTGGGGATTCGTGGGCAGCGAGACCGCCCGTTTTGGTAACTTCGTGCGCGGGCCGGGTGCGGCACTGGCTTATGTCAAGGATTTGCAACGTGGCGAGACACCCCTTTACCTGGGTCATAACCCTATGGGAGGGTGGTCGATTGTGCTGATGTTGGTATTGCTACTGGTACAGGCTATTACTGGGCTGTTCGCCAACGACGATATTATGATCGAAGGGCCGCTGTATCCGTGGATATCGAAGGGAACGAGCGATTGGCTGACCAGTATTCACAAATTCAACTTTAATCTGTTGCTGGCGGTGATCGCCATGCATATCTCGGCGGTGCTGTTTTATCTGCTGGTCAAGCATGAAAATCTGGTCCATCCGATGTTGAGCGGCCGTAAGCGGCTGTCGCCGGAATGGGCAACGCAGGCTCCGCGTCTGGTCAGTCCGTGGCGCGCGCTGGTGGTGCTGGTGGTCGTGGGTTTGGGAGTGTGGATGCTGGTGCGCTAAGTCACAGCGATCCATGAAAAAAGGCCATGTCGTGTGACATGGCCTTTTTTGTTGGTGCTAAGACAAGACGGGCAAGACGGGCTCAGTCTGTGCGAAATTCCTTGTGGCACGCTTTGCAGGTTTCGGCGGTCTTGCCAAACTGTGCCTTGATCGCGCCCTCATCACCGCCTTTGGCGACTTCGGCTAGCTTGGTGGCTTCCTGCTCAAAGTTGTTCAGCTTGGAATTGAATTGATCCCAGTTGGTCCAGATTTCCGGCTTGGCTTCGGTGTGTTTCACCGCGTCCGGTCCAGAGCCCTTGGAAAACCCTTCAAGGAGTGCCTTGCTCATCATTTCGATGTACTGCGCATGGCGGGCCACGGCAGCGGCGTCAAACGGAACCTCACCTTTCACCATCGCACCGATAGGTTTGAAGTTCCAGCCGATAATGGTGAAAACGGATTGCCGATACTCGGCTGTATCTTCCGGCTTCGGGCCAGCCGCGTTGGCTGCGGTGAGAACGCTCAAGCCCAGTAAGCCACTGGCCAAACTAATGCATAACTTGTTCATGGATATTCAATCTCCTGTCAACCGAATGAGCAATATGCACCATCATGCCATAGGACTGGCTTTTTGCAAGGCGCGGCCAAGGCGTACTTAAACCATTCAAGCTGTGGTAGCAAGATGGAGTGCGAGCCAGATTGCAGGTGGATTGTGGCTGGTCCATTCCACCCGATGGCGACGATGCGCCGCAATCCAGACATGATCGCCGGGTTTCAATTGTCGCAGCTCTTCCTCATCGGCAAAACGCAATTGTGCCTGCCCCTGCAACAGCAGAACCCATTCGTTATCCTCTTGGTCGTACCACTCGTCAGGGGGAGTGACATGCCCAATAGAAACGATCCGTTCCAGACGACAAGTGTCGGTTTGCAGCAATAGATCGAACTGTTCCGCTACCAGATGAGCGGGAATGTCGTGCAGAAGATTACCGTGATCGGGGATCATCGGCGGGGCACGGAAGCACGGTGAGATTTGGAGCCATCGTGACGGATGGTTCGGGCCAGTCGCGATGGCAAAGCGATCCGAGGCAATTCCAGTTCTCGCCATTGGCCGGGTTCCAAACCGGCCAGCATCCAATTACCGATCTGCCAACGGATCAATCGCAGCGTGGGATAACCCACGGCGGCGGTCATGCGCCGAACCTGACGGTTGCGGCCCTCGCGCAGGGTGATTTCCAGCCAAGAGGTTGGGATCGCTGCTCGAAAGCGAATCGGCGGAACACGCGGCCACAATCCTTCGGGTTCGGGAACACGTCGGACTGTAGCGGGTTGAGTCGGGCCGTCGCTCAGTTCGATGCCCCGGCGCAAGGACTCCAGAGCGATTTCTGTGGGATCTCCTTCTACTTGCGCCCAGTAGGTCTTGGGCTGTTTGTGGCGAGGATGGCTGATATGCGCTTGTAGTGCTCCGTCATCGGTTAGTGCCAGCAATCCCTCGCTATCCCGATCCAACCGCCCCGCCACATGGACATCGGGAATGGGTAGCAAGTCGGCCAAAGTCGGCCGACCAGCCGTATCGGTGAACTGACTGAGAACTCCGTAGGGTTTGTTCAGCAGGATCAAACGCGGCATCAGAACAGTTTGCCTAAGAGCAGATACAGTGAAGCATCACCTTTCGCCACGCCACCCGCTAGATAAAGCGGTCCCAGCGGTGTGTCCGC
>JACSSB010000024.1 GCA_014879435.1 Phycisphaerales bacterium | reverse complement strand
TGAGTATTATGGACGTAACACCTATTCCTCATAACGGTTGCCGTCCCCCGAAACGCCGTCGCGTTTAGTCCAGGAGTCATACCGTGGCGAGATATCTTGGTCCCAAGTGTAAGCTGAGCCGTCGGGAAGGCGTGGATCTGTTTCTAAAGTCCATAGCCCGCCCGGTGGAATCCAAATGCAATCTAGAGCGGTTGCCCGGTCAGCACGGCGCACGACGCCCCCGCCTTTCCGATTACGGGATGCAATTACGCGAGAAACAGAAACTGCGGCGCATCTACGGAGTACTGGAACGGCAATTTTTGAATTACTACAAAAAAGCGGCGAGTAGCAAAGGTTCTACCGGCGAAAACCTGCTGAAGTTGCTGGAATGTCGTTTGGATAATGTGGTGTACCGTATGGGATTCGGCAGTACACGTGCCGAGGCCCGTCAGTTGGTCTCCCATCGGGCGATCACCGTAAATGGTCAGCGCGTCAATATTCCTTCCTATCAGGTCAAGCCAGAGGATGTGGTTGCGATTCATGAAAAAAGTCGCAATCAGACCCGTGTTCAATATGCGCTGCAATTGGCGCAGGGGCATGGTTTTGTCGATTGGATCGAAGTGGACACTAACAAGATGAGTGGAGTGTTCAAGCGGATTCCTGATCGTGGTGACTTGCCGCCGGATATTAATGAATCTCTGGTTGTGGAGCTGTACTCCAAGTGATCGACCCCGAGGGGGAGCGGATGGTGGGTGTTTTTGATTTGCTGAAACCGACCCGTGTCGAGGTGGAAAAACTGACACCGCGATTGGCGCGGGTGAGTGTGGAGCCGTTAGAGCGCGGGTTTGGTTATACCTTAGGCAATGCCTTAAGGCGGATTTTGCTCTCATCCATACCGGGCGCGACGATTGTCGAATGTGAGATTGATCAGGTACTGCACGAATATTCCACCATTGAAGGTGTGCAGGAGGATGTCATCGACATTCTTCTCAACCTAAAGGGTGTGGCGGTTATCCTGCAAGATGGAGTCAGTGAAGCGAATCTGACACTGACCAAGAAAGGTCCAGGACCAGTCTTGGCAGGTGACATCGAAAAGAGCCATGCGGTCGAAATCATCAATCCAGAGCACGTCATCGCTCATCTGACTAAAAGCGGTGAGTTGACCATGCGGCTCAAGATTGAGCAAGGTCGTGGTTATTGGCCAGCAGTCCAGAGGGAAGGAGCAGAAAGCGAGTCACGACCAATCGGTCGATTACGCTTGGATGCTTCGTACAGCCCAATTGAACGAATCAGCTATCGGGTTGAAAGTACTCGTGTCGAGCAGCGTACCAACCTAGACAAGCTGATCCTCAATTTAGAAACCAATGGAACTATCGATCCAGAAGAGGCACTTCGCGCGGCGGCTCGGATCTTGTTAGATCAGTTGTCGGTGTTTGTGGATCTCAAGGGTAAGCGAGATGAGCCTTTACCGCCGCCACCAGTAGATATCGATCCAGTCTTGATGCAACCAGTGGATGATCTGGAACTGACTGTGCGTTCAGCCAATTGTCTGAAAGCAGAGAATATCTATTATATTGGCGATCTGGTGCAGCGAACTGAGGCCGAGCTTCTCAAAACACCCAATCTTGGTAAGAAATCACTGACTGAGATTAAGGATGTATTGGCCAAATATAAGCTGGCTTTGGGGATGAAAGTCGATAATTGGCCCCCGCCAAATCTGGTCATGGAACAGGCAGAAGAACGTATGGCGGCGCGCCGCGCCACGACTGCAGTCGGTGGTGGTGCCGATGCGGATACCGATGCGGAATAGGATTTTGTCCTTGGGGTTTTTTTGAATTTTTGAGTTTTAAGGAATAATTGTCATGCGCCATCGCAAAGTCGGCCGCAAGCTAAATCGTACCAGCAGCCATCGTAAGGCTATGTTTCGTAATATGGCAGCCTCATTGTTTACTCATGAGCTTATTCGTACCACGCTGCCGAAAGCAAAGGAATTGCGCCAGATTGCTGAGCCATTGATAACCTTGTCGAAGCAAGATAGCGTGGCGCATCGTCGACTGGCATTTGACCGACTGCGCGATCGGGAAGTGGTAAGCAAGCTATTTAATCAATTGGGACCACGCTACCTGTCACGTTCAGGTGGATATCTACGTATCCTGAAGTGTGGTTTTCGAGTTGGTGACAATGCACCGATGGCTTATGTCGAGTTGGTGGATCGTCCCGAGATGGCGAGCGAATGAGCCGAGTCTGGCTTTCTCGTTAAAAATACGCCGGGGTCAAACCCGGCTTTTTATTGCGATATACGCAATAATCATGAAGCAAGGTTGGGTGTGCGGCGGATACCACTAGAGATCTTTGCCGAAAGTCGCTCCGTCGTTAAGAAAGCTGCAACGAACAGAAAACGATTTCCAGTTGAATACCTCTTGCTACTACTGGGCGATGGCTTCGCGGAGCTGCTGACTTAAGCCCTGGATAACCAATAGATTGTAACGTGCTTCAGCTAACTCTGGGTAAGG
>JACSSB010000257.1 GCA_014879435.1 Phycisphaerales bacterium | reverse complement strand
CTTTTGCTGATCAACAGGGAACCAATATTCATACATCAGGCCATTTCCACCAAATAAATGCCAACTAGAAGTTTGAAATGCAGGATCTTGCTTGGTTCCTTTATCAAAAGAAAGACCCGCTTTAGTACGATAAAAAGCAAGACCACTTGCAATTCTATTTCTATCCATACCAATAACAAGTATCTTTTCACCCATCTGGTGCTCAAGGTGATTTACCAACAATTCAATTTCACGCCCAAAATCATTCCATCCCAACAAATGGTAATTATAAGGATAAGAAATCTCCGGAAAACCCAATCCAAAATGATATAAAAAGGCACCGTAGAGTAAGGAGCAAATTATGATTGTAGCTGGCCAAATACGATGCACCCAATCCAGGAATTTATGCGAACCAAATTGTGAGCCACCCGCTACGATTAGCGCCATATAAGGTACGATGCCAAGCCAACATGGCGCAGTCCAGTGAAATTTGGTTTCTCTAAATAAACTGATAAACACAAACACCATAACTGGAAATAAGCTAAGGATCATCAATAGCAGATAACCTCGCTGCTTTTGAATATCTGCTGAGTAAATACAAACCCCATTATCATCTGTAAAAAGTAGTTTTTTATATAATAAAATCGCAACCAGAGACAAAATTCCTGTTGGTGTTATGATCAAAATCATCGTCCCTATCAGATAAGGTAGAGAGAATTCAGAATGATCACCAACCCTACCCCGACTCTGATATAAAAATGATATCCAATCGTGGTTAAAATTCCAAATAAGAACTGGAGAAAATATTGCTAAAGCAATAGCGATTGCTATATAGGGCTGTGGCCTAATGAACCACTTTCTTGAATTGCGATCAATGAGCAGAAAAACGATTGCGGAAATACCTAAAAGAGCTATCGTATATTTCGCCAACATTCCCAACCCTACTGCAAGACCAACACCTACCCAAGCAACCTGTGACTCCTTAATCAATGCTTTATAAAAAAAATACAGCGCCATAGCCCAACATGCTACTAGCGGCGCATCAGGAGTCATCGCCCAACCTGTCGCGAAATAAGCAGGCAGCGCTGCAGCCAGCAAGACTACTTGAATAGTTTTTGATTTATTATTACTACAAACAAGAGAATTGAGCTTATATAAAAATAGTGCGGTTATGAACCAGCATATGAATGCACCAAATCGAACAGCAAATTCATTATCACCCATTAATTTAATAAAGAATGCGATTATCCAGGCAACTAATGGCGGATGATCTAGATATCCTATATCCAGATGCATTGCATAATTCCAATAATAGGCTTCCTCATAAAATAATTCTGGTGCTGCAAGATAAGAAAAACGCAAAATAATTAAATAAAGCGTAACCCATATCCAATAATAGTGTTTTTTATAAACAGACTTTGTATCGTAAAATCTTAAATAGAGAGCGCCCACACTAGAAGAAAAATATAGCGCCGAAGAAATTACAACACAGACTAAAATAGCCCATTTTAATGATATATTTGATATTTGAGTTAAAGAAGATAGAATTCCACCCTGCAAAAACATCATCAATAGAGTAATAATAATAAACTCTATCGACCAATCTATTATTTTTCGAAAATTAATACCGCGTGGCACCCAAAGATAAATCAAAAAATACTGAACAACTGCTGCGGATAAAAAGCCCACAAGATGAGAAACATTTGCCGGATTATCTTGGCCAAAAAATATATAAAAAATCGCCAAATCAATGGCGATGATGGCCAAGCCCATCAATAATATTCGAACTCCATTGATTGGCGATTTATCAGCTTTCATAGTAATCAGATAGTTTACCCATGAGCATCCAAGAACACCAAAGCACCACGCGGTAACCATTCGGGCCGAAATAAGCAACTGATTTCACGCTCTGCTTCCAACCAATCATCTAAGGGATTTCCTCCTTGAAATCCCCGATGCTCGGCAAGGTAATAAGCAGCCTCCGCAATCATCTGATGCCACTGATTGATAGAGATTTCTTGAGAGATTCGCATGCGATTGGCCATAGCTTGACTCCAGAAATTCGTAAAGGAGATAGCTCCATGCTATCAGATTGAAATTTCCTTGGATCAGTCGGCTTCTTAGCTGCCCCACGACGCATCAGGTAAACCTGAGAAAAAGATATCGCAATACCGCCTTAGAAAATACTATTGGCTATTTGAACAAGTCGTAGCCAACGGTAAACATCAGCCCTGCCGTACCAAGCATATTCATCTGCACATTGAAATCACCAAATCGATAACCGAGCCCAGGTACCGCGCCGGGCGCTACTCCATTATGATTAAATGGAATCTTGTTTTCGTAGGGTTTCTTATAACCAAGCAGGATACCACCAGTAAGCTTGAAGTACAGATTATGGCTAATAGAATCCAATGGCCATGACTTCCCGAAGTATAAATACTCGCACTTTTGGTTAAAGCTATTATTGAAATAAGAAGCCCCTGCCACCCAATGCGAAGGAGACTGCCACTCCGCACCGACCAACCAAGAGTACTTGGCATGATCCGAATCGTGCTTGAAATGGATGACTCCTGGTGCTCCCTGTACCATTATCAGATCGTCCTCTTCAAAAATTCCAGCATGGGTGCTCTTTATCACCAGTAGAGCGAGTACCACAAATCCGAATAACCTCCAAACAGCCGCTCGATCGAGCAAAGTCATCGAAAACCTCGGGATAGAAATTGTACTGCATCCAAAGAGCCGCTCGGGAGCGAACGGGAAGACTGGACAAGGCTATTGCAGAACCCATTCTCATCCAGCAAAGCGAAGGTGGGCAATTCGCAAAGCTTGCGATTATGATTGAATACGTTCGTGCTGACTACGATGAGCCGAGAGATGAACACTGACGAAAAACCAGAATTACAGATCACTGAACGCTTACCTGAGCTACTCCCCGCTCAAACCACGCTTACCTTGCCGTTTGAGCAACGACAAAAGAGCCGGTTACGCACACGACTCGACAATGGCCAGAATGCGGGGCTGTTCCTGCCACGCGGTACGATATTGCGCCATGGTGACCGCTTACGTGCCACGAGTGGCCTCATCGTGGAAGTACGAGCTGCTTCGGAAATTGTCTCTACTGCTCGCGCCGATAACGCTCTGCTGCTGGCGCGAGCCGCCTATCATCTCGGTAATCGCCACGTCGCCTTGCAGATCGGCCCAGGTTGGGTGCGGTATTTGCATGATCAGGTATTGGATGGAATGGTGCGAGAATTGGGGTTGGCGGTGAACCGGGAACAGGCGCTGTTCGAGCCAGAAATAGGCGCCTACCGTAGTGAGCATCATCACCATACCTAAGACCACGCTCAAACGACAAATTCAGACACTTGCGGTTCATCGTCAGAAAAATAGTACGAAACCGCCAATGGAGGCGAGAAAATCCTTCGCTTCATGAGGACAAAGTCTGAATCCAAACGGTTCATTTTAGCCTGATTATGATTAAAGTGAACCGTTCTTGGTATCAAATAGTACCCCTGGCTCCATGTAATAGCGACCGTTTGCGCTCAATGTGGTCACGCGCTAGGTCAAGCAACTCAAGCGGCGGTTCGTAACCAGTGCGGCGACAATTTTGTAAGTATTCACTCAGGCGTGGCTCGGCATCGAGACGACTCGCAAGCTCAATGAGTTCCAGCAATTCGATCATATGAGACGTGGGAACGGTGGCGACGGTTTGCAACATGAGGAGTCCCTGAGGCTGAAATGGAGAAATAGTTAAAAATTAAGCAAAAACCGCGCCAAAAATAAAAATATTCTCGGTTCCTAATACTTCAATCCGTCTCTATCAACAACTACTCACATTTGAAGCCGCATTCTGACCAGAAATGACCGACTGGGTCACCCGGTTACGGCCCTCCCGCTTCGAGCGGGACAACGCCCGCTCGGCCCGCCGCAGCAAATCCACACCACCTTCTCCCTCCACTCGCATCGCCACTCCAAAACTAGCGGTCACGGGTCCACATCGCGGCAGGATGGGCTGACCTTCTAGCCGTTGACGAATTCGCTCGGCACAGGCCACCGCAGATTCCAACAAGGTTTCCGGCAGCAACACAATAAATTCTCCACCATCGGAGCGCACCACCCAATCGCTTTGCCGACTGTACTCACGCAACAGGGCGGCAAAATCCCGCAAAATCATATTACCGGTCGCATGCCCCCAACGGTCGTTGATTTGCCCGAAATGATCCAAGTCCACGACTAGCAAACAGAGTGGATGGCGATGGCGGCGACTGCGTTCCACTTCCGTTGCCAAGATTTCTTCCAATCGTCGCCAGTCACTGGCTTCGATCAATGGATCGGAATACATCTGTTTTTTTAGTGCAGCCTTGTCGCGTTTTATCTCTCGATTGTTGCGCAACAACTGGCGCTGGATCTCGGCTAACTCATCGTTCAGTCGTAATACGGTTGCTCCCAACGCTTCCAGCCCTTCCACATCATATTCGGCCGCCACCAAGAGTCGCCCTCGCGGCCAACGATAGATGTGGCCCTGCATGGGGCGATCTTGTTGATCCGCACGGGCGATATTCAACATCCCCCGATATAACAACAATGTATCACTCTCATAGGGCACCAATGCTCGCACATCTTCCAGACGTGGGCTGATCAACAGTGTTCGTGCATCCCAAAGCTGGTTCGCGACTTTCGGTGGCACCACCAACTGCCGAAAACCGTGATTGGCCATCAGAATATGGCCGTCGTCATCCAATAGCGCGACCGCGACGCTGCTCAGCTCTTGTAGAAAGGCTGGCAAACCAAGTGCCTCTAATGAGACCTCTTCATCGTCGCTCATCGTCATCGCTTCCTAAAAGCGCAGGTAGACACCATTGCGCCATACTTGAGTCGTAAAGATTAAGATTGAATACCTGAAGTCAGCTACTGGGGGACAAGATGGTATCGGGCAGGGGATGGCCCATGTCATCCAGAGGAATATCCATCCATTCGTCACGATAGATTCGTCGCAGATCCACGATGGACCAAGGAATGAGAATCAGCGCCGCCAATATCCAAGCGATCAAATACCAGATCCAGCCGTTACCGGGAATAAAGGTCGCGACCACGGTGAAGAAACCAGTGACACCATAGAAGCGATAGGCCGCCTGTTGCGTGTAATATCCCACTTTTGGATTAGGATGATGGCGATTCATTGCATATACCAGCATTGAGGCGCCAAACCAGAAAATCAATAATGGGAATGGCACCAAAATCGCGATCAGATTGCCATAGTTCATCAGAGTGGCAGCCCGCCGGGCGGACGAACCGCGTGCTATCTTACCGATGACGGTATTTTCACTTTGTTCTAGGACATGCATCGCAGAGCCTTTAGTATCATCAAAGAATTCGCTCCCCACCGGGAAACCGGAAGGGTCCAGGAATCCGCCGCAGCGCGGTTGATTCAAGACGGCATGTCGTGATTTTCGGCTGGACGCGTGCGCCGCAATACGCACTCCTACCACCAATCTGCCTGCTGTGCGGAGCGGCCGGTACCGCTGATCGCGATCTGTGCGCTGACTGCTACGCCGATCTGCCGCGCAATAGACCGGCTTGTCCAGGTTGCGCCTTACTACTTGCGACAGATTCGGGCGAACTCTGCACCCGTTGCCGACTGCAACCACACGATTTCGATCGCGCTTTCGTACCTTTTTGTTATCGACCACCCATGGATTTTTTAATTCTCGGACTAAAATTCCACCATCGATTGAGCCACGCTCGCCTATTGGGCGAGTTGTTCGCAGCAGCATTGGCCGAGCGGAATGCACCACTGCCCGATTGTATCATCCCGGTACCGCTGCATCCGCTACGCCTGCGAGAGCGTGGCTTTAATCAGGCTCTGGAATTGGCACGTCCCAGTGCCCGTCGCTGGCGTATCCCGCTGCTGATCCACGGGCTGCGCCGTGTGCGCCATACGCTTCCACAAACCCAATTGGATGCCATCCGTCGCCAAGAGAATCTTTTAGGAGCGTTCGCCGCCGATCAATCTTTGTCAGGGCGACGAGTAGCGCTCATGGATGATGTAGTCACCACCGCCAGTACCGTCGCCGAGTGCTCTCGCATCCTGCGCGCCAGCGGTGCGGCGGATATCGAAATCTGGGCTATTGGCCGCACTACCGGCCCATAACCACCCTGCACATTCCAGATTCATTGACGCACTAATGCGACAGTCGACAATAATCATTACCTCTACTTCCAAAATTTCGTAGACTGCCACGCCAATTTGTTCCCAGGCAATAGGGGCATCATGAAAACGACCGCTCTGGCTTTCGACCAGGCCATTCGTTCCCACGACGAACTCATTAAACGCCGCGATCTCACGATCTGGATTGGCGCTGAACCCACCTTTACTGACCGCACTTCCGAAGCGCCGGAATGGCTCTATAACGCCCTTGGTCCTCACAAGGAAACACGTGCCCGCCGCATGTTGAGCCAAGTCCTCGAACGGACGCCTGGAGCGGTGATCCTGCGGACTCTGGGCCGCCAGTATTCCAATGAAGGACAACCCCGCTGGAGCCTGGGGTTATACCGGCGCCGTGACGCTCAAGCAATCTGGTCCGGCCCGCCCGATCCGCTACTGCACAGCGCACCGGTGACCCTGTATGCGGGTCAACTCGAAGACTTCTGGGAGCAACTGGCGCTGCGACTCAGCACCTGCGGCTGGCCCGCGCTGCTGTTTGCGACCGATACCTACCCCAATCTGCGCATCGTATTTCGTCGTGATCGCTTGCCATTGCTGGCCAACCCCGAAAGAGACCCGAGACTGGCCCGTCCCAGCCCGCATGGCCAGCCGATTCCTTGTCAAGGGCCGCGCGACGAATTGGCAGAACAGGGAATATTCTTGCTCGGTATCGGCTGGCCCGATCCAGAGATAGGCTTGGAAGCGGTTACCGCACCTTGCCTGGAGCTACCGGCCTGCCCTGAAGTAGAGATGTTTCAGCAATTGCTGACAGTGATCGGCGCAGCAGCTAATGCCGTCGGGCTACCAGGACTGATTCTCACCGGCTATCCCCCACCCGTGGATGCCAGCGTCGCGTGGACTACCCTGACGCCCGATCCCGCTGTGGTGGAAACCAACATGGCGCCAGCGACCCATGTCGCTTCCTTTCTCGATGAAACACGCATCTGGTTCGCTGCTGCCGCCGCCGCTGATCTAGCGCCCTATCGGCTGCATTACAATGGCCAGCTTACCGATTCCGGTGGCGGCGGCCAACTGACTCTGGGCGGCCCCAATCCCGACCGCAGCCCATTCCTCAGTCAACCGCATCTGCTTCCGGCACTGCTTGGCTACTTCAACCGCCATCCGTCCTTATCGTTCTACTTCGCTGGCGATTTTGTCGGCAGTTCCAGCCAGGCACCACGCCCCGACGAACGCACCGCCGATATCTTTGAAGAGCTGGCACTGACGCTAGCGCTGCTCAAGCGCCAGCACAATCCAACACCGGAATTGCTCTGGCAAAGCCTGTCGCCCTTCTTGACCGATCCAGCCGGTAATCCACACCGGACTGAAATCAATATCGAAAAGCTGTGGAACCCTTATCTGCCCGGCCGCGGTCAGTTAGGATTGGTGGAATTCCGTGCCTTTCGCATGCCACCCACTCCAGAGCGACTGGCAACCCTGGCCGCATTACTGCGCGCCATCACCGCCATGCTGATTCAGGCTCCTAATTATCCCGAACCGATCTGTTGGGGTCGCGAACTGCATGATCGCTTTGCCCTGCCTCACTATCTGCGCGCCGATCTATGGGAAGTACTGGATGAACTGGCGCGCGCCGGTCTGGGACTGGGCCAGCCACTCATCGCAGAACTACTGGATGACGACTACCACGGGTTGGCCGAAGCCGCCTTCGGCGGCTGCCGACTCACCATCCGACGCGGCGTAGAATTCTGGCCACTGCTGGGCGATGCGCTCACCCAAGAACACGGCCATTCTCGATTGGTCGATGCCAGCAGTACTCGGCTGGAGATCAGTCTGCGCGCTGATCCTGTTGCCGGACAACCGAATCAGAATCTGGCGGACTGGCAATTGACGGTGAACGGTTATCGGCTACCGCTGCGTCGGGAAGAGGAAATCGACGAGGAAACTTGGCTTTACGGGCTACGTTATCGCCGCTTCAAGCCTTGGACCGGCCTGCATCCTACCCTGGAGGCGCAAGGCCCGATTACGCTGGTGCTGAGCCATCCCCACCAACCGGGCGCGTTACGGCTGACCCTGCATGAATGGCGTCCACAAGGAGGCGGTTATGACGGTCTTCCCCACGACCTGGAAGAGGCAGCGTCCCGCCGGGCAGAACGTTTTGTCACTGAACGGCTTGAAACCGCCCCCACCACACCGCCGCAGGAGCCACCACCAGCCGCGCTCACTCCCTACGCCTTCGATCTGCGCCGTCTCTAGGCTTAGCGGGCTTCACTCCGTGACTTCACCGATCATGCATCAACCCTTAACGAGCACCACCGTCCTGCTTATTTTATCCTTTTATCAACAGGCGCATAATGAGCCGCATTCTAAAAACCCCCCCAAGGAGAATCCTGAATCATGAGCGTTGAAACCATCGCCACTCAACCATTCCAGGATCAAAAACCCGGTACTTCGGGGCTACGCAAGAAAGTCAAGGTATTCGAAAAGCCGCACTATTTAGAAAATTTCGTACAGAGCATCTTCGACACGCAGCAGGGCTACCAAGATGCCCCGCTGGTAGTAGGCGGGGACGGCCGTTACTACAATCGGCAGGCGATTCAAATCATCTTGCGTATCGCCGCCGCTAACGGTTGCGGACGCGTGCTGGTAGGTCAAGGTGGTATTTTCTCCACGCCTGCAGTCTCTCATATGATCCGCAAGCACAATGCCTGCGGTGGCATCATCCTTTCTGCCAGCCACAACCCCGGCGGCCCGGATGAAGACTTCGGCATCAAATTCAACACGCCGAATGGTGGACCAGCGCCGGAAAAAGTCACTGAAGCGATCTACACCGCCACTCGGCACATCAACCGTTACCGTATGCTGAATACTCCGGACATCGATCTGGATCGCCTCGGCACTGCCTTCGTCGGCGATATGCGGGTGGAAATCGTCGATTCGGTGAGCGACTATGCCGACCTCATGGAACGACTGTTCGACTTTGACCGCATTCGCGGGTTGTTCCAATCCGGTTTTCGGATGCGTTTCGATGCCATGCACGCAGTCACCGGTCCTTACGCCCATGAAATTTTGGAGAATCGGCTGGGCGCACCGGTCGGTACGGTAGTCAACGGAATCCCACTGGAAGATTTCGGCCACGGCCACCCTGATCCGAACTTGGTATATGCCAAAGAGCTGGCCGATTATCTGTTCAGCGCAGATGCTCCCGACTTCGGTGCCGCCTCGGACGGTGACGGTGATCGCAACATGGTGCTAGGCCGTCAATTTTTCGTCACACCCAGCGACAGCCTGGCGGTGATTTTGGCCAATGCCGGACTGGCTCCCGGCTACCGCTCCCGCGTGACCGGCGTGGCCCGTTCGATGCCCACCAGCCAAGCAGCGGATCGGGTTGCGGCCAAGTTGGGACTGAACTGTTACGAAACACCGACCGGCTGGAAATTCTTCGGCAACCTGCTGGATGCAGGCCAGATTACTCTGTGCGGCGAAGAAAGTTTCGGCACTGGCTCCGACCATGTGCGCGAAAAGGATGGACTCTGGGCAGTGCTGTTCTGGCTGAACATCCTGGCCGAGCGTCGACAGTCGGTCGCCGAAATCGTGCGCGAGCACTGGCAAAACTACGGACGCAACTACTACACGCGCCACGATTACGAAGCGGTTGACAGCACCGCCGCTAACGCACTGATGGACCGGCTGCGCGCTGCCTGCGCGACCTTGGCCAACCAACAGTTCGGCGCATACACCGTGGATTACGCTGATGATTTCCGCTATCTCGATCCCATCGACAACAGCGTCAGCGACAAGCAGGGTATTCGCATCGGCTTCAAGGATGGTTCGCGCATCGTCTACCGCCTATCTGGCACCGGCACCGAGGGCGCAACCTTACGCATCTATATCGAAGCCTACGAACCCGATCCGGCCAAACATGATCTCGATACCCAACAAGCGTTGGCGGAATTGATCCGCATCGCCGATCAGCTCGCCGGTATCCGCGAATCCACCCAGCGTAATGCACCGACGGTGATTACCTAATCCACCCTCTAATTTTTAATCCTAATCCGATTAATCCGACCCAGTTTTATCCCCGATTTACCCTCCTTCATGGACGAAGGAGGAGGTTGGATTTCGGTATCGCATAGAGATAAGTCATATTGCAATCACGATATTTTATAAAAACACAGGCAATACTCGGGGCCTGTGTATAATAGTGAGTTTCAAATTATCGGATTCCCTGCCTGTCTCCGCACGCATTCCGCTATCCAGTACCGCTAGTGGCAGCTCTCCTTTTCGCCAGCGCGGCGGCGGGTCAAGGCCAGTAACCTAATGAGGAACAACCGTGGAAAGTATTCTGAACGTCCTGATCCCCGCCGCTGCTGCCCAGCAGGCCGGCGCTTCCGCCAGCGGCGAGCTGGGCCTGATGAACCTGCTGTTTCCCATCATCCTGATTGGCGCGTTCTACTTCCTCCTGATCCGTCCCCAAACCAAACGCGCCAAGGAGCATAAGCAGATGGTGGATGCCCTCAAAAAGGGGGACGAAGTCGTCTCGGGTGGCGGCGTTCTGGGCCGAATCACCGAAGTGGGCGAAAACTTCGTGCAGGTGGAAATCGCCGAAAATGTGCAGATCAAGATCCAAAAACAATCCATTAGCTCGCTGATGCCCAAGGGCACCTACAAAAACACACTGTAATCTGTAAATCGCGCCCTCAGCGCCACGCGGAAAACGCCGTTCCATGGCTACTTCTTATACCTTGAATCAATATCCCTGGTGGAAATACCTACTGATCAGCCTCGTGCTGCTGTGGGGTCTGATTTTCGCCCTGCCCAACCTCTTTGGCGAAGATCCGGCGGTGCAAATTTCTGGTGCCCGCGCCAACATCGCTATCGATGCGGTATTTCGGGATCGGGTCGCTGCCTTACTCGATACCGAAAAGCTACCTCACAAACGATTGGAGATGGAAGCGGATCGCCTGCTGATCCGCTTCGCCGACCCGGAAGAACAACTCAAAGCGGCCGACATCCTCAGGGACCAACTGGGCCGTGACTATATCGTTGCGCTCAATCTGGCCTCCTCGGAACCAGCATTCCTGCGAGCGTTGGGTTTGAATCCGATGTATCTGGGTCTGGATCTGCGCGGTGGCGTGCATTTCCTGATGCAAGTGGACATGGATGCTACCCTCAAGCAGATCGAGGAAAGCTATGTCGAGGATATCCGCACCCATCTGCGTGCCGATAAGGTGTTCTACACTTCGGTAGGCCGCGAGGCGAATGGCGGCGTGCGGATCGAATTCAAGGATCAGGCTGAACGGGACAAGGCTGCCGAAGTACTGCGCACACAACTGCCTAACTTGCAACAAGCCGAACCGGATTCACTCAGCCTGAAACTCACTCTTGGTGAGAAGGAAATCCGCGAAAAGGCCGAATTTGCCCTGCAACAAAACATCACCACTCTACGCAACCGAGTCAACGAGCTGGGTGTGGCCGAACCGATCATCCAGCAACAGGGTAGTGACCGTATCGTGGTCCAACTGCCTGGAGTGCAAGATACCGCCCGCGCCAAGGAAATCCTCGGTGCCACTGCCACCCTGGAATTCCGACTGGCGGACGAGAACAATGATTGGAATCAGGCGGCCACCACCGGCCGTATCCCGCTCAACTCGCGGTTGTACAAAAATCGTGAAGGCCAGCCCGTGCTGCTGCAAAAGCGGGTCATGTTGACTGGCGACTCCATCATTGATGCCGCCTCTGGACTGGATCAGCAAAGCGGTGGACCTGCGGTATTCGTCACTTTGGACGGTAAAGGTGCCAAGCGCTTTGAAGACGCCACCAAAGACAACATCGGCAAGCGCATGGGCGTGGTGTTTATCGAAAATAAGACCGAAACCAAGCGGGTGAATGGTGAGCTGAAGAAAAGCGCCTATACCGTCGAGGAAGTGATCAACGTTGCTACCATCCGCGACCGGCTAGGCAAGCGTTTTCAGATCACTGGCCTAGATAGTACCCGCGAGGCCCGCGACCTAGCCCTGTTGCTGCGTGCTGGTGCGCTGGCCAGCCCAATCGAGATCATCGAAGAACGTACTGTCGGCCCCAGCGCGGGTAAGGAAAATATCGCTCAGGGCTTCTACGCCGCGATGATTTCGCTGGTGGTAATCGCCTTATTCATGATTGGGCGCTACCATTGGTTCGGTGCCATCGCCACCGGTGCTCTGGCTGCGAACGTGGTGCTGATCGTAGCGGCGTTGTCCATGCTTCAGGCTACCCTGACCTTACCCGGCATCGCTGGTATCGTACTGACCATGGGTATGGCGGTGGACGCCAACGTGCTGATCTACGAACGTATCCGTGAAGAATTACGCAATGGTAACAGTCCACAGGCGGCTATCCACGCGGGCTTCGACCGGGCCTTCGATACCATCCTCGATTCCAATCTGACCACTCTGATCGCAGCGATCATGTTGTTCGGCTTTGGTACTGGCCCGATCAAAGGTTTTGCGGTCACCCTCAGCATCGGCATCCTGACCTCGATGTTCACCGCCGTCACCGGTTCGCGAGCACTGGTTAACCTGACCTTCGGCGGCCGCAAGCTGCAAACACTGACGGTCTGATCGGCCGACACGGGGAATAAGCTTCTATGTGGCGATTGAATCTTTACAACACCAATATCGACTTTCTACGCTGGGGCAAACTGGCTCTTGGCGGGTCGATCACGGTGCTGCTCATCGCGATCGGTTCCCTGCTGTTTCGGGGGATGAACCTGGGATTGGACTTCACTGGCGGCACGGTGATCGAAGTGCGCTATCCTGAGTCGGTGGAGATCCCCAAGGTACGCGAGACTTTGGCCAAAGCCGGTTTCAGCGACGCTCAGACTCAGCACTTTGGTACCTCCAAAGAAGTACTGATCCGTATTCCTCCCCGAGAGGAGGCTAATGCAGCCACCTTGAGCAACGATGTGTTGCGCACCTTGCAAGGTGCCGAGGGCCAAACCGGTACTATTACCTTGGCACGCGCTGAGTTCGTCGGGCCGCAGGTAGGGCAAGAACTGGTCGAACAAGGTGGACTGGCCGCATTGGGAGCGCTGGCGGGGATTTTGATCTATGTCATGTTCCGTTTCGAGTGGCGATTGGCGGTCGGCACCATTGCCGCCACCGTCCATGACGTGGTATTCACCATCGGCTGGTTTTCGCTGTTTCAGATCGAATTCGATCTGACGGTGCTGGCAGCGGTGCTGGCGGTGATCGGTTATTCGGTCAACGACACCGTAGTGGTACTGGATCGTATCCGTGAAAACTTTCGTAAACGGCGCAAGGGCTCTGTGCTGGAGATCATGAATCGTTCGATTAACGAGACACTCTCACGCACCATTATGACCAGTGTGGCCACTTTACTGTCGGTGATCGTCCTGTACTTCCTGGGTGGTACGGTGATGCGTGGCTTTTCGATTGCCATGATCGTCGGTATCGTGGTCGGTACTTACTCATCGATTTACATCGCCAGTGCCAGCGCGCTGTACCTGGGTATCAGCCGCGAGGATTTACTGCCAAAAGCGAAAGAAACGGCGGATGAGCGTCCCTGAACAAGTATTACCATATGTGATATATGTTATTTGATTATTGTACGATAAGTGTATTATCAGCATACTGATTGTCCTAAAATCAGGACAAACGATATTCGTTCGACGATTCTCATGCCGTAGGAGGCCTGCATGAACATCAAAAAGGCGCTGGTGGTGGATGACTCCAA
>JACSSB010000283.1 GCA_014879435.1 Phycisphaerales bacterium | reverse complement strand
GATAAATTTCCACTATCTTAATGAGTATGATTTGAGTTTTAATATGCTTTTAGATAACTTAGAAGTGACATCATTGACAATTAACTGAGACAGAAATAGAAACGACATAAACTCAGCAAAGTTGATGCTCGATACATAATTGGCTGATGCACCAAGGAGTTTAGGAGCGGATATATATGAAACAAATGAGATTTTCGGTAGTGGCTTTATTACTGATTGCCGCTCCGGCTCTGGCCGAGGGTTTGCTAACGCCCATGGGGCCAATCGCTGCCGATCAGCAGGTGCACATGATTCGTGTCACCGCCATCACCATGATTGCGGTGCTACCAGTATTGATTGGTGTGCCACTGATCCTGTGGCGCTATCGTCGAGGCAAACAAGGAACCTACCGCCCACATTTCGAACTCTCAGTCCCGCTCGAAATCGTGATGTGGGGTATACCCACACTGATCATTGTCATCCTAAGTTACTGGTTATGGCATTCAACCAGCCGTCTGGATCCCTATCGCCCGCTCGGTCCTGATCCGGTCGAGGTGCAAGTGATTGGGCTCGACTGGAAATGGTTATTTCTTTACCCCAAAGAGGGCGTGGCGAGCATTGGGGCCATGCCTATTCCGGCGGGCCGGCCGGTGCAAATGCGGCTGACGACTGACACGGTGATGCAGAGCTTTATGGTGCCGAAACTGGCTGGGCAGATCTACACCATGCCGGGGATGATCACCAACCTCAACTTCCAAGCTGACCATCCGGGAACAGCGAATGGATTCAATACCCAATATAACGGTGCCGGCTTCGCCGATCAGCACTTCACGTTGGAAGCACTATCGCCCGAAGACTGGCAAGCCTGGATGACTGCCGCTCGCAATGGCCCCGCGCTGGACCAGCAATCCTATGCCGAGCTGGCAAAGCGCGGGACACTGGATGATGCCCGTAAGATCTTCGGCGTTTCCGATGGGCCATTGCGCCTACGGCTGGCCGATGACCAACTCTTTCAGCATATTGTGCATCGCTATCACCAGGGTAAGGCGCTGCCCGATACTGAGCAGCCCGGCGCGCCTGCCTATCGTGCGGAGGTCAAACCATGAGTTCATTATTCGGACGCTTGAACGGGGATGTAACGCCTTTTACTGAAGCATTTAACCATCCTAGTGTCAGCTCCTTGGTCGCTGCGGGGGCAGCCTCGATGGTGGTCGTCGGAGCGGTAGCCTTGCTGATCTTGCTGACGTGGTTCCGGTTGTGGAAACCACTGTGGCGCGACTGGCTGACCAGTGCCGATCACAAGAAAATCGGCATCATGTATATCGTGCTGGGGCTGGTCATGCTGGCACGTGGGGTCATCGAGGGAGTGGTCATGCGGGGCCATCAGGCCACCGCGCTACAGGGCGGTTTCCTGAGCTCCGAGCATTATGGCGAGTTGTTTACCACCCATGGCACGATCATGGTCCTGTTCGTAGCCGTGCCGCTGGTCGTGGGGTTCATCAATATCATCGTGCCCTTGCAGATTGGCGCACGCGATATGGCCTTTCCAGTACTGAATCAGGTCAGCTTGGGTCTGACCGCTGCGGGTGCGGTGCTGCTGATGGTTTCGCTGGTGATCGGTAAATTTTCAACCGGTGGCTGGACGAGCTATCCGCCCTATACTGGCGTGGTATTCAGCCCCGGTGTCGGACCCGATTATTGGATTTGGGCGGTCGCGATCTCGGGGATAGGCTCGACGCTATCGGGCGTCAATTTCGCCGCCACTATCTATAAATGCCGGGCACCAGGAATGAGCCTGATGCGGATGCCGCTGTTCACTTGGACCGCGTTATGCGCCGCGATCATGCTCGTTTATGCGATGCCGCCGGTCACGGTCAGTTCGCTGATGCTGGCACTCGACCGCTATCTGGGTTTTCACTTTTTCACCAACGACCTCGGCGGCAACATGATGAACTATGCCAACATCTTTTGGATGTTCGGTCATCCCGAGGTTTATATCCTTGCGTTGCCAGCCTACGGTGTCTGGTCCGAGGTCGCGGCGACTTTCTCAGCCAAGACCATCTATGGCTATGACTCACTGGTGATCGCCACCATGGCGATTGCGGTGATTTCCTTCACCGTGTGGCTGCATCATTTCTTTACCATGGGGCAGAGTACTTCAGTCAACATTGCTTTTGGTATCGCCACCATGATCATCGCCGTACCGACTGGGGTGAAGGTCTACGACTGGATGGCTACGTTGTGGCGGGGTCGTATCCGTATGACGACGCCCATGATCTATCTGATTGGCTTCTTCATCCTCTTTGTGATCGGCGGCTTGACTGGCGTCATCCTGGCCAACCCCACCATCGATTACCAAGTGCACAACACCCTGTTTCTGGTCGCACATTTCCATAATGTACTGATTCCCGCCGTGCTATTTGGCATGTTGGCGGGCATCCATTACTGGTTCCCGAAGCTCTTCGGCTTCCGTCTCGATGAGCGGCTGGGCCGTTGGACTGCCTATCTGTGGATTGTCGGCTTCTGCTTGACCTTCATACCGCTGTATGTGTTGGGGCTGATGGGAATGCCGCGCCGCATGGCTACATTCACCAACCCCAGCTACGAGCCATGGGTACTTATCGCCGGTTTCGGTGCGCTGGTCGTTCTCATGGCGCTGATCATGGTTTTGGTCACCATCGGGTACAGCATCCGCTACCGCGATAAATTGGCTGTACCGTTGGGCGATCCTTGGGATGGGCGCACCTTGGAATGGGCGATCCCCGCACCCGCACCAGCATGGAATTTTGCCGTGATCCCCAAGATCAATTCCCGCGATGCTTTCTCGACGGAAAAAGAGAAGGGTAATCCTTATGTGCGACCGCAATCCTACGACGATATCGCCATGCCCAAGGCGACTGCGCACGGTTTCATCCTCTGTGTGGCGGCCAGCGTGATGGGCTTTGCTCTCGTCTGGCACATCTGGTGGCTGACGGCGCTGTCTTTTGCCGTCATTCCCGTTGCATTGATCGCTCGCGCTTTCGTGCGCGAAACCGAACAGCTGATCCCCGCCGCCGAAATCGCCCATGCGCACGATGCTTGGCTCAACGC
Organism: Phycisphaerales bacterium; assembly: GCA_014879435.1. Lineage (GTDB taxonomy): Bacteria > Pseudomonadota > Gammaproteobacteria > Competibacterales > Competibacteraceae > Competibacter. The sequence continues at coordinate 10,816 of JACSSB010000283.1, read as the reverse complement.
CGTTTGGTCAACGCGTGGGGTTACTCGCGATGAGGAAGACTCGCCCGCCAATCGCGGCCTCGCCGCACCCGATGGAGGCCCGGCATGAATCCGAATCCCTACCCGAAGCTGCATCCTGGCTTGAACCTTGGCCCTGCCCACGGTGTAGCGCATGAAGGTTCGGAAGCGGTCTTGTTCGGCTTCTGGATCTTTTTGATGAGCGATCTCATCATCTTCGGTATTTTGTTTGCCACCTATGCCGCCAGTACCGGACCAATGGCCATCGCGGGCGGGCCGAGGCCAACGGACTTGTTCGACCTCGTTAGTGTCAGCATACAGACTGCTTTCCTACTGGCCAGCTCGTTGACTTGTGGCATGGCTATTCTGGCCATGAAGTACGGCGAAAACGTGTCGCGGGTCAAGCTGTGGCTCGTAGTTACGGCTCTCTTAGGCGCGGGCTTCCTGACCTTTGAGTTGCGCGATTTTGCCTCAATGATGGCGCATCAGGGCACGCCGATGCGTTCGGCTTGGTTATCCAGTCTCTACGCACTAGTTGGCCTACATGGTCTTCACATTACCATGGGATTGCTCTGGATCTTGACGATGCTGGCGCTGATCCAGGTGCAGCGCCTGTCCAATAAGGTCAAGACGCGGCTGTTAATGTTCTCGCTCTATTGGCATTTCCTTGATGTCATCTGGATCGGAATTTTCTCGGTAGTTTTTCTGGCGGGGCTCGTATGAACGAGGAAAGATACGAAAGATTCCACTACATCATCGGCGCTACAGCGTCCGCCATCCTCACCGTCTTGGCTTTCGGTGCGATGATTATCGGCGAATGGGACCGGACGCTGGCCCTATGGGTGATCGGTGTGTCAGCGGTAGTTCAAATCGTGGTGCAGTTACGCTTTTTTCTACACATCGACTTCAGCCGCCAGAAGCGCGAGGATTTGCTACTGATCCTGTTTTCGCTACTCATGCTTACGATGTTGGCGGGTGGGACGATCTGGATCTTGGGCGATCTATCCAAACGAATGATGTGATGAGGGTATGGCTCCACCTCCGCTGCCTTGATACTGATGGGTTGCATAGGGTATTTGAGGAAAGAGCCGAGGTACATCATCCAGCCGATGGCACACCAGCCGTATCGGTTGGATGATGTTTATTGAAGTTTATTGAAAAGCGGATTTTCAATAACCTCTGAAATAAGCGGATTGGCCAAATGGGGTGCGTCGGCAGCTTCGGCTATAGCTTGCAATCTTTGACGTAATTCCTGAAGAGTTAATGGCTCGTTGGTGGCAAAATGCTCTTCTATCAGCAGCATCGCTATGGGTCCAAATAACTTTTTGGTTGCTTCTTTGACGATACCCCGTATCTGCTCCGTATTGATTGATCGTATATTGTTGGGTGATGAAGGTTTTATCGATGCTGTTTCGACCGATAAATTCACTCCAATTTTTTCTAATATTTCAGCAGTTTTTGGTAAGTCGGCATCCACGCGCATTACCCGATTATTAGTAAATCTGGCTTTATGGCAGGAAGCCGCTTGGACGAGCGGCAGTGCTGCTGCGCCGACCACATTCCTAAGACTTAATCCGATGATATCCCCATCTTTTAATGTGATAACCAGCGATTCATTCTGTTCAGTAACGCCAAAAAGAGTACCTGTACAATTTTGCTGACAAAGTGTTAGCAATTGTGATCTGATCTGTTCCATAGCTGCAGCTCTATAGGATCAATTTGCCTATTCGTTGCCAATCCACGCAATACGATTGTACAGCTGATGCGCAACATTCTATGAATGGCAAGCGCAACACCCTTGGTTACACTTGTAATTCGTTCGGACGGCATTAGGGAGTCGATTGCTTCGCCGCTCTTTGCAGTAAGGCTTTTAGCGAAATACGCATGCGTTCCAGCGTTGCGGATAGTTCGTCGAAATCCTTGATACTGCTAGCAGGTACAGGTGTTCCCAAGGCGCCTTGGCTCATGATGCTGGCGCTTGATGTGAGTGACTTGATTGGTTTGATAATAGTGCGCGGCACAATCAAAATCAGCGTCAGGCAAAATATAGCCGTTATAATTAATGCGCCGAGTAAGATCAGGTTCATCTGGCTATTTTTGATTTTGATCTGTTGGTGGGCTTCTGATGCATCGTGATATTTCTGACCATATAATTCGATAGTACCACTAACGAAAGGTCGAAATGCGTTTTTGGCGTCCTGAATTGCGTTATTTGCGGATAAGGTATCGGTTAAAATCTTGTTATTAACATCATCGATTATTTTCTGGAAACCTTTGCCATAGATCTGTAGTGATGTGGACCATTCTGTAAATTTGGTTTGGTCGCTGGCTGTCCAAAGTCCTGATGTGTTACTCATTAGTTGATCGAGTTTTGTTTTGATCTTGGTAAATATTTCGGTCCATTCTTTTTCGTATTTTGCTTTTTTTTCAGCATCACTAATGTACATAAAATATTCTTTTTCATAACGCCGAATTTCTTGAGCTAAGATCGCTAGCTCTGATATCTGGACACTACCATTAAAATCTTTATTTATCGCTTGATCGACGAAACGGCTGTTTTCTTCGATAAAAAAGTAAACAATACCCGTTAATCCAGCCATAACAATAAAGACTAGTAAAAAGCTAATAGTTAATTTAGAGCGAATGGTGTTAAACACATTGACCTCCAAAAACATAGAGCACTATAGATAGGGTTTTAGAATAAATAATAATCGATTTGCTATTTAATAAAACTCGTACTAAGAGTTAGCCAATAGCTCGGGTATTTGTAAAATTTGACGCTTGGTTATGCTCTATCAAGATGATACACAGATCAAGGTAGCGATCAGATCCTCTTTGATCCTTCGAAAGCAGCCGCTTAGCTTATTTTGCGGCGCCACAATGTGCCGGGTTCTAATAAGATTCTAGCCTACTTCGTGGCTGTAAAGCATAAATATGCTCAAAACCTCATGAACAAGCCTTATATATCATCAATAAATCAATGGGTTATCAATATCAAGAAATACTAAGGGAGCCTTATTTTCCCTTGATCAAGCTTATTAAAAGTAGAAGAAACAAATCGTCTTTTATACCAATTTTTTAATGAAGCCCGAAGGCTGAGACGCTTCTGTTCGATCTTTTGGGTATTCGCCTTGCCAACCATAGGTTGTTCGGATCAAGTGGTATTCGTAGGCGCCCCAGAAAGTTACTTTCGACAGCTAGGACTGCTCACAACACACTACACTCAGCAACAAATTTAGATTAAGGTGAGCATTACTGTGACTATTCCACTATCTTAAATACCCTAATAGTAACCCATTCGATAATGCTCCAACATTGTCACAACGACATGCTCTCATGACCGCCACACGGCTCTCCACGGTCATTCTAAATCCGCTGCTCATGACTCATCCTCACAGCAGCCATTGGATCGTTGCTTACAGCGGTGGCCTGGATTCCCATGTATTGCTTCATCTATTGGCGAGCAACCGCTCCTGCTGGCCGGAGCGAACGCTGGCAGCGGTATATGTGGATCATGGTCTGCAAGCAGATTCGGTGCATTGGGGCGAACATTGCGCCCAGATCTGTCGCGCACTGAAGATCCCGTTCCGAATACTGCGGATCGACGCTCGACCCGCGCCGAGAGAAAGTCCCGAAGCCGCCGCCCGCCGCGCACGTTATGCCGCCCTCGCTGCCGAACTTAACCCCGAAACCGCCCTGCTCACCGCGCATCATCGCGACGATCAGGCGGAAACCCTGCTGCTGCAACTGCTGCGCGGGGCTGGTCCACACGGTCTAGCGGCGATGCCAACCGCCAGCCGCCTCGGCTCCGGCTGGCTACTACGCCCGCTACTGGATGTGGATCGTGCCGATGTGCTGGCCTACGCCCATGAACACGGTTTGCAGTGGATCGAAGATACCAGCAATACCAATACCGATTTCGACCGCAACTACCTGCGCCATCGCATCTTGCCGCCACTGCGGGAGCGATGGCCTGCCTTCAGTTCTAACTTGGCCCGCTCCGCACGTCTGTGCGCCGAAACCGCCAACTGGTTAGATACAGAAGCGGACGCTGATCTCGTGCGGGTGGTCGCCCCACGCCCCGATAGCCTGCATCTGCCTGCGCTCAGGGAATTGAGCGAACTCCGTCAGCGCAACGTGTTGCGGCGTTGGCTTCGTCAGCTTGGGCTAGCCGTTCCCGACAGCCGACAACTGCGCCAGATTCTGCGCGATATGCTCAATGCTAGGCACGACAGGCAACCCCATGTTTGCTGGCGAGGCGGCGAAATGCGGCGCTATCAGGACAGGCTGTACGCCATGCTTCCTTTGTCATCACACGATGCACATCGGACCTGGATCTGGCGTGCCACCGCTGAGGGTTGGCCACCACTGGAGCTGCCGGGATTGGGAATACTGGAGCTACACGCAACGGTCGGTGCCGGACTGCGTGCCGAACTGCTCGCCGATGGGGTGTTGTGGGTCCGATTTCGCCAAGGCGGTGAACGATTCCGACCAGTCGGCCGTGCGCATCACCAGGAATTGAAAAAACTGCTGCAGGAAGCGGGTATCCCACCATGGGCGCGGGATCGGCTGCCCCTGATCTATCTCCCTCCCTTCTCCGCTTGCAATTCGACGGAAAATCCAGAGCTGCTGGCAGTTGTCGGTCTGGGGATCGCGGCCACCGCTAGATCGGGCGAGTCGGGGCTGCTGCCGGTTTTACAGTCGCCATCGGCGACCAGCTCTGGTATCTTGTAGCGTCTCTCGCCACTCCCCATCCTCGCATGACCCGATTTATTTTCATCACCGGCGGCGTGGTGTCCTCCCTGGGTAAGGGTATTGCTGCTGCATCGTTGGCGGCGGTACTGGAAGCTCGGGGACTCAAGGTCACCCTAATCAAGCTCGACCCCTACATCAACGTCGATCCCGGCACCATGAGTCCGTTCCAGCACGGTGAGGTATTCGTCACCAGTGACGGTGCGGAAACCGATCTGGACCTCGGTCATTACGAACGCTTCGTGTCGATGACCGCCACCCGGCGCAATAACTTCACCTCCGGGCGCATCTATGAAAACGTGATCCGCAAGGAACGACGCGGTGATTATCTCGGCGGTACGGTGCAGGTCATCCCGCACATCACCGATGAGATTAAACGCTGCATCCGCCTCGGCGCGGGTGAAGCGGATATCGCCATGATCGAAATCGGTGGCACTGTAGGCGACATTGAATCGCTACCCTTTATGGAAGCGATTCGCCAGATGGGGGTGGAACTGGGCCGCGAACGTTCGCTGTTCATCCATCTGACCCTGGTGCCCTACATTAGCTCCTCCGGCGAACTCAAAACCAAGCCGACCCAGCATTCGGTCAAGGAGCTACGCTCCATTGGCATTCAGCCCGACATACTGTTGTGCCGCTCGGATCGGGAAGTCCCTGCTGAGGAGCGCCGTAAGATCGCGTTGTTCACCAACGTCGAATCCAAGGCGGTCATCAACGTTCCCGATGCCGACACCATCTACCGCATTCCGCTGCTGCTGCATGCGCAAGGCGTGGATGAAATCGTCGCTCGCAAGCTGCGTCTGAACGATCTGCCCCCGGCGCAACTGAGTGATTGGGAACAGGTAGTGCGTGCGATTAAAAACCCGGTCGCTACCGTGGATATCGCCATGGTCGGCAAATACGTGGATTTGACCGACGCCTACAAATCCTTGAACGAAGCACTGATCCACGCCGGTATTCACACCCAAACCCAAGTCAATATCCATTACATCGACTCCGAGCGTATTGAGCGGGATGGTCTGACCTGTCTGACCGGGATGGATGCCATTTTGGTGCCCGGCGGCTTCGGGGAACGCGGTATCGAAGGCAAGATCGCCGCCGTGCGCCACGCTCGTGAGCGGCGCATTCCCTATCTAGGCATTTGTCTGGGCATGCAAGTTGCCGTCATTGAGTTCGCCCGTCACGTCGCCGGGCTGGAAGACGCACACAGCACCGAGTTTCGTAAAGATACGCCACACCCAGTCATCGCCCTGATCACCGAATGGATCGACGAAGATGGCACCGTCCAGCAGCGTGAGGAAGACGGCGATCTTGGTGGCAGCATGCGTCTGGGTGCACAACCCTGCCAGCTTGTACCCAATTCGCGCGCACGCACTTTGTACAACAAGGACGTGATCACCGAGCGCCACCGCCACCGTTACGAATTCAACAACCATTACCGTGAACCGCTGCAGGCCGTCGGCTTGGCTTTTGCGGGCTATTCGCTGGACGAGCGTTTGGTGGAAATGATCGAGTTGCCCGATCATCCCTGGTTTGTCGGTTGCCAATTTCACCCGGAATTCACCTCGACCCCGCGTGCCGGTCATCCCCTATTTCGGGGTTTTGTCCAAGCTGCACTCCGACAAAATCAGATCCGCCATCAGGAGGCGAATCGCTCATGATGAAGCTCTGCGGTTTTGAGGTTGGCCTGGATCGACCCCTGTTTCTTATCGCCGGTCCCTGCGTGATCGAGTCTGAACAACTGGCCCTGGACACCGCCGGCCTGTTAAAGGAGATCACGGATCGGTTAGGTATGTCCTTTATCTACAAATCCTCCTTCGATAAGGCCAATCGCTCCTCACATCGGAGCTATCGCGGTCCCGGCCAGGAAGAGGGTCTGAAAATTCTGGATACGGTCAAGCGCCAAATCGGGGTGCCGGTGCTGACCGATGTACACGAATACACGCCGCTGGCAGAAGTGGCCACCGTGGTCGATGTACTGCAAACCCCGGCCTTTCTGTGCCGACAGACCGATTTCATCCAGAATGTTGCGCGCCAGGGCAAGCCGGTCAATATCAAAAAAGGCCAGTTCCTCGCACCCTGGGACATGCTCCACGTTGTCACCAAAGCGCGTCTTGCAGGTAACAATCATTTGATGGTCTGCGAACGTGGTGCTTCCTTTGGCTACAATAATCTGGTGTCTGACATGCGCGCCCTGACCGTGATGCGCGCCACCAGTTGTCCGGTGGTGTTCGACGCCACCCACTCGGTACAGTTACCGGGTGGTCAGGGAACCGTTTCCGGCGGCCAGCGCGAATTCGTGCCAGCACTGGCGCGAGCGGCGGTGGCGACGGGCATCGCTGGATTATTCATGGAAACCCATCCCAATCCCGACCAGGCACTGAGCGATGGTCCCAATGCTTGGCCATTGAATCGGATGGAACCCTTGCTGGCCGTGTTGCAAGATTTGGACGCGCTGGTCAAACAGCGCGGTTTTCTAGAAGCGGAACTGAATGTCTAACCCCCAATCGTTTCACGCATAAACCAGAAGAGGAGTTTCACGAATGTCAAAAATTAAGTCGGTTCACGGACGCGAGATTCTTGATTCACGCGGCAACCCGACCGTATCGGTCGATGTAGTGCTGGAATCCGGTGCCAAGGGCAGCGCTGGGGTTCCCTCCGGTGCCTCCACCGGTAGCCGCGAAGCGCTAGAATTACGCGACGGTGATAAGAACCGCTATCTGGGCAAAGGCGTACTCAAGGCCGTTGCCAACGTCAATAGCGAGCTGCGTGCGGCCCTGATCGGCATGGAAGCGGTCAATAACCAAGCAGCCGTCGATCAGAAGATGATCGATCTGGACGGTACTCCTACCAAGAGCCGTCTGGGCGCCAACGCCATTCTGGGCGTATCCATGGCCACTGCACATGCCGCTGCTGCCGAAAAAGGCGTTCCGCTGTACAAATATCTGAACCCCACCGGCCCTTACCATCTGCCGGTACCGATGATGAATATCCTCAACGGTGGCGCCCACGCCGACAACAGCGTGGACATCCAGGAATTCATGATCATGCCGGTCGGTGCGCCCAACTTCCACGAAGCCCTGCGCTGGGGTGCGGAAGTCTTCCATGCGCTGAAGGCGGTACTGAAGAAGCAAGGCATGAACACGGCGGTCGGTGACGAAGGCGGTTTTGCGCCTAACCTGCCGTCCAATGAAGCCGCGCTGGACGTGGTGATGGAAGCCATCCGCCAAGCCGGTTACACCCCCGGTAAGGATCTTTACCTCGCTCTGGACTGCGCCAGCTCGGAATTCTACAAAAATGGTAAATACGTGCTGGAAGCCGAAGGCAAGTCCTTCACTTCCTCTGAATTTGCCGACAAATTGGCCGATTGGGTCAATCGTTACCCGATCGTTTCCATCGAAGACGGCATGGACGAGAGCGACTGGGACGGCTGGGCCTATTTGACCAAGGTATTGGGCAAGAAAATCCAACTGGTCGGCGACGATTTGTTCGTCACCAACACTTCGATCCTCAAGCGCGGCATCGATCAAGGCATCGCCAATTCGATTCTGATCAAGGTCAACCAGATCGGTACCCTGACTGAGACCTTGGCGGCGATCAATATGGCGGCTGACGCTGGCTATACCTCAATCGCTTCGCACCGTTCTGGCGAAACCGAGGACAGCACCATTGCCGATCTGGCCGTATCCACCGCCGCCAGCCAGATCAAGACCGGTTCGCTCAGCCGCTCCGACCGCGTTGCCAAGTACAACCGCTTGTTGGTGATCGAAGAAGAGCTGGGTGCAGGCGCCACCTATCCAGGCAAGGCTGCATTCAACGTGTTCCGCGATTGAGTCTGACTTGAACAGCGGTTTCGACTCGCCTCCTTTGAGTCTGAACCGCGACTTTCGCGTTTCCTCCGCCCCTACTGGAGCGGGGAAACGTGAAGACGCTGCCGCTCTCTAGCGGCGCCATCACCCCTTACACCCTTCCATTAATCGATCCCTCGAATCATGCAGATCTTGGTAGCAGCGCTCATTGCTGTGCTGGTCTTCCTACAATACCTGTTGTGGGTTGCCGAAGATGGCGTCCGGCAAACTTTCGCCATGCAAATCGCTATCCAAGCCCAGCAAGAGGACAATGCAGCCTTAACCGAGCGCAATAGCGCACTAGCGGCCGAGGTTGAGGATCTGAAGCGCGGTATGATGGCCATCGAAGAACGGGCGCGCTCCGATATGGGTATGATCCGCAAGGACGAAACTTTTTACCGCTTGCTTGAACAACCATCGGATGGGCCTCAAAAGCCAACCGAATCTCCCGCCGCTCAACTGCCTTCCGATTCACCACGTTGAGTGAAAATTTCTCCCTTCCATCTACTCTCGAAGCCTTGCCATTGACCATGCCCCACCGTTATTGGGCGTTGTTGCCTGCCGCTGGTGTTGGTAAACGGATGGGATCGACGATTCCCAAGCAATACCTGCCACTCGCTGGCCGACCGGTTATCGTGCATAGCCTGGAGCTTTTCCTACGCCACCCACACATTGCCGGGCTAGTAGTCGTGATCGGGGCCGAGGATGAGTGGTGGCCTACGGTAGCCACAGATCTGGCGCCCACCAAACCGCTGTGGGTGGCCGAGGGTGGTGAGGAACGCCGCCATTCGGTATTGAATGGGTTAGAGATCCTGCGTCAGCATGCGCACCCCGATGACTGGGTGTTGGTTCACGATGCAGCTCGTCCCTGCCTGAGTACCGTCGATCTGGATCGGCTCTTGGAGCAATTGACAGATGATCCGGTAGGTGGGTTACTGGCCGTACCGGTGCGCGATACCCTGAAACAGACGGGCGAGACCGAACGGGTGCTAACTACGGTGGAACGGTCGCGACTTTGGCACGCGCTGACCCCACAGATGTTCCGGTTGAGCCTGCTGCATGAGTCGCTGAGCGCAGCGCTAGCACGCGATCTGCCGGTGACAGATGAGGCAGCGGCGCTGGAAGCCGCCAGTTTTGCACCTCGATTGATCGAAGGCCGGGCGGATAATTTGAAAATCACCCGACCGGAGGATCTGGCGTTGGCCGAATTTTATCTCACGCATGGTGCGGGAATCGCGCCCAGCCAACCCGCGTTAGAACCGACTGACACCTCTGCGGTTTCGACTTCCATCACCCATGCTCCTCACCTCAGTTCTATGCGTATTGGTCACGGTTTCGACGTGCACGCCTTTGGGCCGGGTGAATTCATCACCCTGGGAGGAGTTCGCATTCCACACGATCAAGGATTGGTTGCCCATTCCGACGGCGATGTGTTGCTGCATGCTTTGTGTGATGCTTTATTGGGCGCGGCAGGCTTGAATGACATCGGTCATCACTTTCCTGATCACGACGCAACATTTAAGAATATCGATAGCCGGGTTCTGCTGCGGCGAGTGGTGGCACTACTGCATGAGCGCCAACTGACGGTCGGCAATGTAGATGCCACTATTGTGGCTCAGGCACCTAAAATGGCTCCACACATAGCTGCGATGCAGGCACACATTGCGGCCGATTTGGGCATCGCAGCGAGTCGGGTCAACGTCAAAGCGACCACCACGGAGCGGCTCGGTTACCTCGGTCGCGGCGAAGGCATTGCCGTACATGCGGTGGCGCTAGTTTTTTGATGGGTGGGGCAAAACAATGACCCATTCAGGATGGTAGCTTGCTCAAGTCTTGATGGAGGGCTTCTACCAGATAGTCCAACGCGACACCTTCCAAGCTGAGGTGCTCGCTAGGATCGGTACTGCTAACTCACCCATGCTGGAATCAGTGGGTTCAAGGCCAAAATCACCATTTTTCGATCTGCGGTACGGGCCTATCTGGCCAATTCGCTTTACACATTACCAGTAATTATGTAACTCCTAACAATATCCATTTTATCCTTACTATTATTGTATTCTTAGCTATAAATGTTGGAAGGATGTCGAGCTTCGACACATGACCATCTCGTGAGCGCCCAATAACGAACTCCCCCGCTGGCGGCGATCCACTGATCCTGAGCTTGGAAAAGCGGATCACCGCCTACACCGTTGCGCCAATTTGGAAACACGCCCTGGAGA
>JACSSB010000158.1 GCA_014879435.1 Phycisphaerales bacterium | reverse complement strand
CCGAAGGTGACGTATCGCATCAATGTGGACTGGTTGACCGGAGCCATCGCCATCGTTGAGCAGGATGCACAGCCGTGAATCGACCCGTGGATCGGCGGCAGCAAAGCGGTTTTTCGCTGTTGGAAGTGCTGGTCGCCTTCGCCATCCTGGCAGTCTCGCTGGGTGTGTTGTTGCAAGTATTCGCTACTGGACTGCGCAATGTCGCTGCTGCGGACGATTACACTCAAGCGACTCTCTACGCCGAATCGATCCTGGCCGCGATAGGCCGGGAAACTCCATTGGCCGAGGGAGTGCACGATGGACCGATCAACGATCAGTTTTCCTGGCGCAGCACGATTGATGCTTATACTGGGGATATGCCCGATCCCGAGAAAACTCAGGTTCAGGCCTATCGAGTGCGTGTCGAGGTGTTCTGGCCCAGTCTGCTACAAACCCGTTCGGTCGTCCTCGAAACTTTGCGGCTACAGCCACTTGAACCACCAGACAGCGGCCGCCGCCGATGAATACACCGACGCACAGCGCGGGCCGTCAGCAAGCGGGATTTACCTTGCTGGAACTGATCGTCGCCATTGTGTTGATGGGATTGGTGATGGTGATGTTGTACGGCGGTTTGCGACTGGGATTGAACGGTTGGGAAAGTGGCGAGCAGCGCGCCGAGGCGACGAATCGGCTGCGTTCGGTGGAAGAGTTTTTGCGCCGCCAGTTGGTGCAGTCGATGACCGTTTACGAGACCAACGGCGATCCACCAAAACGGTTCGTGGTTTTCTCCGGGCGAGCGGAGGAGATCGAATTTGTGGCGTCGATGCCCGCCCGCTTGACTCAAACCGACCTCTATCGGATGCGGATCGGGGTCAGCGACGGCAAATTGTGGTTGCGCTGGCGACCGTATTTGCCGAGCGATGCTACTGCGGGCGAGGAGCGGGAAACCGTGCTACTGGAGGGAGTATCCGCTGCGGAATGGGCCTATTTCGGCCCAGAACAGGATGATGATCAGAAGCCGCCCCGATGGCAGGCCGATTGGACCAGCACTGAGCGACGGCCATTGTTGGTGCGCTTGAATCTGACTATGGGGAACGAGCCTTGGCCCGATCTAGTCGTTGCGCTCGTCGAGGGGCCGCGCTGATGGCGAATGATCGCTGGATGCGTATTGGGCGATTTGGCGCTCGCCAGAACGGCATGGTGTTGATCATCGTGCTGTGGATCATGACACTGTTGGCGGTGATGGCGGGGAGTTTCGCGTATTCCATGCGGATCGAGACCCGCTTGGCGACGGGTGTGATCGAGCGAGCGCAGGCACGCGCCTTGGCTGAGGCAGGGGTGGCCTATGCGTTGGCCTTGCAGCTGGATCTGGAAACACAAAAGCAATGGCCACCAAACGGCGATTGGCACGACTGGGAGTTTGGGGGCGGCCATCTGCGCATTCAGGTGGTGGATGCCAGTGGTTTGATCAATCTCAACACCGCGAATACCGAGTTGCTCAAGGCGCTGCTGGCTGAGGCCGGTGTCGAGGGTCAGGATCAAGACCGTTTGGCGGATGCGATCCAGGACTGGCGCGATCTAGATGACGATCCGTTACCGAATGGTGCTGAAAGCGAGGACTACCGTGCCGCTGGTCAGGCTGGACCGAAGAATGCGCCCTTTGAAAGCGTCGAAGAACTGGGTTCAGTGCTGGGAATGACGCAGGCGCTCTATGAGCGGATTGCCGATGTGAGTACGGTATTTTCCTATCACTCTGGAGTGAGCTCGGAGCTGGTACCGGATCGATTATTGCGTGCCTTGGGTGTGGATGAGCAGACCGTGACCGATTATCTGGAAGCCCGTTCGCATGCTGCGGCTGAGGGATTGACCGCTCCACCACTGCAATCCGATAACGGTCACGCCTTTTTTTCTTCAGGACGTGCGAATGTTTATCATATTACCGTCGTGGCGGAGACAGAGACAGGAACCGCCATCACTTTACAGGCTGTTGTCGATGGGCGGGGTGTGGCTAATGGCCAAGGTCTGCGCGTGTTGGCATGGCGCACCGGTTCTTGAAAGCTTGGGATGTTGTAAAAAATAGGGCATTCCGGTTGAATGCGGCAGGAAACGACCGGCTCGTCTTGGAGTGTTGACGACCAAGCATAAGCATGGTCGTGATATGGTTTTCAAATTTGGAGGATTGGTCCTCGCGCATGGCTATGTCGCTGGATTCATCACAACTGCGGGTTTTAGCGATTGATCCCCGCACAGCTTGGAATATGTTTTTGCGCTGGTGGCGCGATGGTTTGCTGGCTTGGTTGCCGGTGAACGTTCGCCGCTGGCTGATCGGTTCGTCACGAGGACTGGTCATTGCAGTGGAAGAAGGCAAGTACGTGCTGTTGCGTGAGGAGCTTGGACAGAGCCAGGAATTGGAACAACTGGATCAGCCCACGCTTGATGATCAGGCAGTGGCCCGGTGGTTTCGAGCGGAAAAGGCGAAAGAACTGATCCTGCGTTTTCCCGCAGAGCGAGCGTTGACCCGGACGCTGTCATTGC
>JACSSB010000270.1 GCA_014879435.1 Phycisphaerales bacterium | reverse complement strand
CGATGATGGTGGATGCGGCGCGGTGCGCCTTATCCACCCTACCGCTTGACGGTCAAGACGGTATCTACATGCACTGGATTCCCACATTCGCGGGAATGACGATCAAGACGGTATCTACCGATAGGTTCTTTTCAGGAAACCACCCTAAATCTCATTCGACATTCATGAAAATTTATCTGCTCGCCGTAGGGACGCGCATGCCGGACTGGGTCAAGGCCGGTTATGAGGAATACGCTGGACGCTTACCGCGAGAATGCGCATTGCAGTTGATCGAGATTCCTCCCGGCAAGCGCGGCCCGAACGCTGATCCGACTCGTCTGATGCGCGTCGAAAGTGAGCGCTTGCTGGCAGCGGTGCCGCTGCGATCCCAAGTGATCGCCTTAGACGAGCGCGGCCAGGAATGGAGTAGCGTACAACTGGCGGAACAGTTAGCAGGCTGGTTACAAGGGGGACGTGATGTGTGTCTGCTGATCGGCGGGCCTGATGGCTTGGACCCGGCCTGTCGCACCCGTGCCGAACGATTGTGGTCCTTGTCACGGCTGACCTTGCCTCATGCGCTAGTACGTGTGGTGCTGGCCGAACAGCTTTATCGGGCCTGGAGTCTGCTCCATCATCATCCCTATCATCGGGCCTGATATGGCGAGCTTCCACATTTATCTCGCCTCCGCCTCGCCACGCCGCCGCGAACTATTGCGTCAGATCGGTATCCGCTTTCGTCGATTGCCGGTTGCGGTAGATGAGACGCCGCTGTCTGGGGAGACGCCACAGGATTATGTGAGCCGATTGGCGCGGGCCAAGGCGCAAACCGGTGTGCAGCAACTGGGCCGGAAAAAACCGGCACCGGTACTGGGTGCCGATACCATCGTGGTGGTGGATGGCACCATACTGGGCAAACCGAATGATCGCGATGAGGGTTTGGCGATGCTGGCGCGACTGTCTGGGCGGGAGCATCAAGTTTTAAGTGCGGTGGCGCTGGCCACCGCAACGCACGATGCGGTCAAAATACAGGAAAGCCAAGTTCGCTTTCGCGATCTATCGCGAGCGGAATGCGAAGCCTACTGGAACAGCGGCGAACCGTGCGACAAGGCCGGTGGTTATGGGATTCAAGGGCAGGCAGCCGCCTTCATCGTCGAATTGCGTGGCAGCTATTCTGGGGTGATGGGTCTGCCGCTGTTCGAAACCGCTGAACTGTTGCAAGGATTTGGCATCCATCTTTGGCACCCTTTCACTTCTTCTTGACGGAAACGATTCTCCATGTCCACACGCGCCGAAGGCGGCACGGGCGACGAAATTCTGATCAACGTGACGCCGCGTGAAACTCGGGTGGCCGTGGTCGAAAACGGCGTTTTGCAAGAAATCCTGATCGAACGGGTCGGTCGGCGCGGCTTGGTCGGCAACATTTATAAAGGGCGAATCTGCCGCGTGTTGCCCGGCATGGAAGCGGCTTTCGTAGACATCGGCCTAGAACGCGCCGCATTCCTGCATGTTTCCGATATTCGGGTGGAAGCCGCATCCGAAAATGGCGCGGTCATCAGCGAACGCTGGCCCACGATCACCGAGCTGGTGCGCGAGGAGCAGGAACTGGTGGTACAGGTGATCAAAGGCCCCATCGGTACCAAGGGCGCACGCTTGACCACCCACATTACCCTACCGTCTCGCTTCCTGGTATTCCTGGCCGATTCGGACGTGGCCGGGGTATCGGTCAAGATCGACGGTGAACGCGAGCGGCTACGGCTCAAGGAAGTGATCAACACTTTTCGTGCCGAGTTCGGTGGCGGCTATATCGTGCGTACCGCCGCCGAAGGGGCGGAACCCTGGGCCTTGCGAGCCGACATGCAGTTTCTACAACGCTTGTGGCGCTCGATCCAGGAACGCATCAAGGAAACACGCGGTATCGCGACCTTGTACGAGGACTTACCGCTGATGCTGCGGGTGTTGCGCGATTTCGTCGGTGATAGCGTCGAACGGGTACGTATCGATTCGCGCGAAACCTGCCAGAAGATGCTGCGATTCGCCGACAAGTTCGTACCGGAGATGGTGCCGCGTTTGGAGCACTATCCGGGCGAACGGCCTATTTTCGAGCTTTATGGCGTCGAAGATGAGATCCAGCGGGCGCTGGGTAAAAAAGTGCCGCTCAAATCCGGTGGCTACCTGATCGTCGATCAGACCGAAGCGATGACCACCATCGATGTCAACACCGGCGCCTATGTGGGACATCGCAATCTTGAGGAGACCATCTTCAAGACCAATCTCGAAGCGGCGGCGGCTATTGCCCGGCAATTACGGTTGCGCAATTTGGGCGGCATCATCATCCTCGATTTCATCGACATGATCAGCGAGGATCATCGTCAGGCCGTGCTCAAGGCTCTGGAAAAACATCTGGAAAAAGATCGGGCCAAAAGCCATATCTCGCAGGTATCGCCGCTTGGTCTGGTGGAAATGACCCGCAAACGTACCCGCGAGAGCCTAGAGCAGATCTTGTGCGAACCCTGTCCTTTGTGCATCGGTCGTGGTTCGATCAAAACCGCTGAGACGATATGCTATGAAATCTT
>JACSSB010000197.1 GCA_014879435.1 Phycisphaerales bacterium | reverse complement strand
TTGCCCAACAGGCGTTCGAGTAGGACAGAATCGTCGTTGTCAGTCTGCGAGGTCGGAGTAGATGCTTGGGGTGGTGTCGGACTCAGTTCAGCGACGGTTTGAGCGAAGCGGGCGGGATCGCGCAAGTGGTCGCGGCTGTGGCGCAGAGATTGAAACAGTTCCAGCCGCTGATAGAGCGAATCGGGATGAAAATCGTCGAGTTGGGTGAAGTCGACGGTAATCGTTGTGCTATTGCTTCCGTCTCCAAGAGCGAGATCCAACCGGGGTGCTATCCGGGCCATGACTGCATCCAGCGTATCGACATCGATGACCCGCAACGGACGAGTCGCCAGATCTGGCGAGGTGGCGGGAGATTCGCGTCGTGCCCGTCCGCTGAAGTCGGCCATAACCAGTATGCGCAGGGGAGTATCGGCCTCGCGGCGGTGGGAAGACGGGGCAGAGCGGGGTAGTTCGAACTGAAATTCCATTCGGCCTGGCATGGCGTAGGCCCTCCAAAAGGCGGACGGATAGTGAATGAGTCTAGTGTGGTTTGGACGGCTTTGACGATGGATCGTGCCGCACTTTTTTGCCTAAACTTTACTGCTACACTCAACAATAGGGCTGCATGGCGCAGCAGATTTGTGGAGTTTGGGCTATGGCTACTGCCACGCAAAAACATCGGATGATCGCCGTCAGCAGCGTGCTGGGCGAGGATGTCCTGCTGCTCGGGAGCATGACGGTGACCGAGCAATTGGGTTGCCTGTTCGAGTGCGATCTTGAGTTGCTCAGCGAAAAAACCGATATCAAGTTGGCGGACGTGTTGGGCACCAGCATGACGGTTCGCCTGGAACTGCCCTATCAACAGGGTACTCGTTACTTCAATGGTTTGGTGACACGTTTCAGCTACACCGGAACCCGTGGCCTGCGCTATGGAGCCTATCGCGCCACCTTGAGTCCCTGGCTGTGGTTTTTAACCCGTACCACCGATTGCCGGATTTTCCAGAATAAAAAGGTGCCCGACATTATCAAAGAGGTGTTTCGAGAGCAGGGCTTCACCGATTTCAAGGACGCCCTAAGCGGTGATTACCGTGAATGGGAATATTGCGTGCAGTATCGGGAGACCGATTTTAATTTCGTTTGTCGGCTGATGGAGCAGGAAGGGATGTACTGCTTTTTCACCCACGAAAACGGCAAGCATCTGTTGGTGCTGGCCGACAATTACGGTTCCCATGAGAAATTCCCGAAATATGAAACCGTGCCCTATTTCCCGCCGGACGCCCATGATCACCGTGAGCGGGATCACCTGTACGAATGGCACATTCTCCAAAATGTACAGCCCGGCACCTACGCCCTGAACGACTACGATTTCACCGCGCCGCGCAAAAACTTGCGTTCAAAGCTACAAAAACCCAAGAAGCATGCCTTGGCCGATTTTGAAATCTACGACTATCCAGGCCAATACATTGATCCTAATGACGGTAGTCGTTATTCCAAGATCCGCTTGGAGGGATTATTAGCCCAGCATGAGATCGCGCATGGCGAGGGCAACGCCGCTGGGTTGGCCGCCGGTTATCTATTCAGTCTGGAAAACTGCTCGCGTGAAGATCAGAACCGCGAATATTTGATCGTATCGGCGGAGCATCGGATCGAATCGGATGAATTCGAATCTTTTCTGGAGGGTGGAATTTCTGGTAAGCCCTACCGGGGCAAGATCACGGTGATCGAGGCCAAACAGCAGTACCGGGCGCCGTGTGTCACCCCGAAACCTGTGGTGCGGGGACCGCAAACCGCCACCGTGGTGGGGCCAAGTGGCGAGGAAATCTACACCGATCAATATGGTCGGGTGAAATGCCAGTTTCATTGGGATCGCTACGGCCAAGCCGACGAAAACAGTTCTTGCTGGATTCGGGTTTCACAAATGTGGGCGGGCAAGCAATGGGGAGCGATGAACATTCCGCGCATCGGCCAGGAAGTGATCGTGGATTTCCTGGAGGGCGACCCCGATCAACCCATCATTACTGGTCGAGTCTACAACGGTATCAACATGCCGCCCTACGGTTTGCCCGCCAAGGCGACGATGTCCACGCTTAAGAGCAATTCCAGCAAAGGGGGCGCCGGTTTCAACGAGATTCGGCTGGAAGATGCTAAGGATAAGGAGCAGATCTTCATCCACGCTCAGCGCAATCAGGATATCCGGGTCGAAAATGACGCCTTCGAGTGGATCGGCAACGAACGGCATTTGATCGTCAAAGCTGATCAGTTGGAAAAAGTGGAAGCTAACCAGCATCTGATCGTCAACGGTGACCAGAAGGCAAAGGTTGATGGCACCACCTCGTTGAAAATCGGTGGCGATCAAAAAGAGGAAATCTCCGGCGATCAGCACCTCAAGGTGGGCAGTCGGCAGAATATCAAGGCAGGTGGCACGGTTTCGGTCGATGCCGGTATGGATTTGCAATACAAGGCCGGTATGAAGTGCGCTGTGGATGCCGGGATGGAAGTGCATATCAAAGGCGGCATGAATGTGGTGATCGAGGCGGGGGCGTCGCTGACCATCAAGGTGGGCGGTAATTTCGTCAA
>JACSSB010000269.1 GCA_014879435.1 Phycisphaerales bacterium | reverse complement strand
TGTTCGAGAAGTCCAGGCAAGGTCTTGGCCGGGGTGCAGATCAGTGCCAAATCAACCGGTTCCGGGAGCTGGGCGATGGAGGGATAGGCTTTAAGGCCCATGATTTCCTCCAATTTGGGATGGATCGGGTAAATGCGACCAGCATAACCGTCATTGATCAGACCGACGAGCGCCTTGTAGCCACGCTTGGTCGGGTCCAAAGAAGCGCCGATGATGGCGATTGAGTCAGGAGCAAGAAATTGATGGAGGGGACTGTTCATGCTCAACATCCCTTGAAGCGTGGCGCACGCTTTTCGGCGAAGGCATTGACCCCTTCCTGCCAATCTTCAGTCACCGTACAACTAAACACGCCATCCAGCTCCAGTTGTAATTGCGTGGCAAAATCATGATGAGTGGCTTCGTTGAGCAGCTTTTTCCCAATCGCCATGGAGATCGGTGCCTTGCTCGCCAGTTTCAGGGCAAACTGCCGAGCGCACTCCAGCAGTTCCGCGTCGGGACACATCTGTGTGGCCAAACCGATGCGCTGCGCTTCGGCTCCATCGATACGAGTACCCAAAAACAGCAGCTCGCGGGCTTTAGCAAGACCCACTAGGCGCGGCAGGATCTGCGTCACCCCACCACCGACGCTGGTGCCAATGCTGAATTCGGGAAAGCCAATTTGTGCGCTCTCGGCCATCAGCACGAAATCGCAAGATACCGCCATTTCCGCCCCCGCCCCCAGCGCGTAACCGTTGACAGCTGCCACCACTGGCTTGCTCAGTCGGAAGATCTTCTCGCACACATCGTTACCAAGTTGCAGGTATTGGCGCCTTTGGTGGGCGCTACGCTGACCTGCGCCATGTTCTTTCATATCGGCACCGACGCAGAACGCCCGACCGGCACCGGTTAGCACCACGGCTCGAACCGCGCTGTCGTTTTCAGCCAGCGCCAGTGCCGCCAGTAATTCACGATAGAACGACTCGACCACAGCGTTAAGACGATGGGGACGATTGAAATGAATTTCAGCAACTTGCTGTTCTACACGATAAATCAAGGTTTCAAAGTTCGATGTATTCATTTTGCGCGATGGGATCAAAGGCTACGTTCGTGTCATATTAATAAAATAAAAAACATTTGTACTTTATATAAGAATGCGTTTTTTGCAAATACTTTTGTTCTTTCCTAGAAAAAAAGCGGCTTCAGCCCGTCAGCATAATTTATTGATGTGCCTCGTCAATCAACCACTGCTTAACGAGTCTGCCAGCGGGCCGGAGAAGTAGTTTGCTGTGATGAACAACGTAGTAGCCATCGGTTAAAGGCAGATAGTAGCCCTTAAAGAGTTCTATCAACGTGCCTTCCGCCAACTCTCCTTCGGTGAGCAGCGGACTGGTCATGACAACGCCTTGCCCAAGCTTCGCTGCTTCAATCGCCATCAATGCCTGATCGAAGTGGATACGTGGTATCGCAGTCATTTCGCTGTCATCGAGCTGACTAAATGCCTTGAACCATTGCCGCCAAAAAGGCTGTATCGCGGTCACCAGCCACGTCGCACGACCCAAATCCTCGGGAACATTCAGGCACAGTGCTTTTGCGTATCCTGGACTGCAATACACATGCGCCTCGTCTTTGAACAACAAAGTCGCATCGAGATGCGGGCTTTGACCGTCGAAATAACGGATGGCTAGATCAATGGATTCACGCTCGAAATCCACTACAACCGCAGACGCTTTGAGATGCAACTCGATTTGTGGATGTCGCGCCAATAAGCGGGCCATTCGACGCGTGAACCATTTGGCGGCATAGCTGGGCGGCATGGAGAGCGACACCGCCATGCTTCGACTATCCCTCAGCTTATTGCTGGCATCGGCAATCTGGGCGAGCGCAGGCTGAATGTTCTGCCAGTAATCTCTCGCTTCAGCCGTCGATTGCACCTGTCGGACTTGGCGAATAAACAAGGGCATACCAAGCCATTTCTCTAATTTTTGTATCTGCTGACCAACTGCACCAGGAGTAACGCACAATTCTTCCGCAGCACTAGAAAAACTATGGGTTCGCATCACTGCATCAAAGACAAGCAAGGCTTTGAGAGGTGGGTATCGATTCATGGAATAGAAAATTTATAGCATGATCCATATTAAATGATTTCACACGGCCTCAATGCTCGCGACATAATTAACGCATCACCTTCACCCGTCTGGAAAAACCATGTTTCAATCCCTCCGCCGCGCCGATGCATTGACCGTGACGCTGGCCGCCGCTGGCATTCTCATGGTCACGATGGGCATCCGCCAGTCGTTTGGGCTGTTTATCAGTCCTTTGAACAACACGACCGGAATGGGTGTGGCTACCATCAGCTTGGCCCTCGCCATTGGCCAGTTCACTTGGGGAGCCATTCAGCCCTTGGCCGGAGCGATGGCAGACCGTTATGGGCCGCGCATGGTCTTGGTGGTCGGACTGATGATATTAGCCTTAGGCTGTGCCATGACGCCGCTGGTTCGCGAGGGATTCGGCTTGACGATCACCTTGGGCTTGCTGGCTGCAATCGGTTCTGGGGCTGGCAGTTTCTCGGTACTCATTGGTGCGGCGGCCCAGCGCTTACCGGCTGAGTCGAGAGGCGTGGCCTCGGGCGTTATCAATGCCGGAGGATCTTTCGGGCAGTTCATCTTTGCGCCCATCCTACAAAAGCTCATCCAGTCGATGGGTTGGATGGGCACGATGTGGGTGATGGCCATTACGACGCTGGCCACACTTCCCTTGATTGGGAAACTGACCGGAGCGATGCCGAAGGCACCCATGCATACCGCGCACGACGAAAAGCTGGGACCGGCTGTTTGGGAAGCTCTGAAAAACCCGAGTTACTTGTTGCTTCATGCCGGTTTCTTCACCTGTGGATTCCACATTGCATTTTTGGTGACGCACTTGCCCGGCGAAGTCAGCTTGTGCGGTTTGCCCGCTAGCGTAGCCAGTTGGTCCTTAGCCATCATTGGCTTGGCCAACGTATTTGGCAGTCTGTATGCAGGTTCCTGCGTGGCGCGCTATCGCAGCAAGTACGTATTGGCCGTCATGTACGGCTCGCGTGCGCTGCTCATTGCTTGGTATTTGCTGGTAGCGCGCACGGAGTGGAACTACTACCTGTTTGCCGCCGGGCTAGGCTTTACTTGGCTGGCCACTGTCCCGCCCACTGCCGCCATTGTGGGCAAGCTATTCGGAACGCGCTTTCTGGCGACGCTCTTTGGTTTAACGCTGCTTTCCCATCAGATCGGTGGATTTCTCGGTGCGTGGTTGGGTGGTATCGCGATCACTCGATTCGGTGACTTTAGCTGGATGTGGTACGCCGACATGGCCCTGGCAACCTTGGCTGCACTGGTGAATTTACCGATCAAGGAAGCCCCCATCATTCGGCTGGAACCTCAACCGCAAACGACCTGATCAATAACAGCTACAGTTCCTTTCAAGGCGGGGTTTCAATCATGAAAGATCTTCAGTATCTCGATGATTTTGCGGTGGGCCAACGATTTGGCTCTGGGCATATCACGATAGACGCCAAAGAGATTAAGCGTTTTGCCGCCGAATTCGATCCTCAGCCTTTCCACATGGACGAACAAGCCGCCGAGGAAACTCTTTTTCAAGGCTTGGCCGCCAGCGGCTGGCATACGGCGGCACTATCGATGCGGCTTCTCGTCGAAAGCGACTTTCGACCAGCAGGGGGCGTCATCGGCATGGGCTTCGATGAATTTCGTTGGCCGCTCCCAGTGCGCCCAGGGGATACACTGACAATTGAAACGGAAATACTGGAAGTTCGGCCATCAAAATCGCAGCCTGATCAAGGGATAGTCAAAGCCCGCATGAGCACTTTTAACCAAAAACACGAAGTGGTCCAAATCTGTGTCGGAAACCTTGTCGTAAAACGACATAAAGCGTAGAGACTGATTCATCGTCATTCCCGCGAACGCAGGAATCCAGCAGCCTCGACACACACCTAGATCCCCGCCTACACGGGGATGACGGCAAATGTAGTGCAGCTTCTTCAGCGTCATTCCCCCGAATACCGGAATCCAGTTCCTTTACACCGCCAACCCCAGCCAAAATACAAAAGCCGGTTAGGACGCCCTAACCGGCTTTGTTGAAGATCCCACGCAATCGGTGAGTTACATCCTTCCCTACCTGTTCGCGTACCCTTCCGATTTCATCGGACGACCAGCACCGACCGCTTGAAATGCCGAACCACCCGCTCCGAGTAGGGGCCTATCAAGAAATCGCCTAATTCCGGGCGATGTGAAGCCATGATAATGAGATCAGCCTGGATTTCATCAGCCACCCGGAGGATTTCCTTATACACCACACCCTCCGCGACAATGTGTTGAACCTGTATCTCGGAAGGCACATGCTCCTTGATAAACTTGTGCAAATGCGCGTTGGTGTCCTCCATCATTTTCTTACTAAAACCACTGGGGAAGTAGCTGCCAACCAGCGGCATGCTGAAATCGGGGACTACGGTCATGACATGCAAGCGGGCACTGAAAGCCTTGCAATATTCGATGACCGATGGCAGCACATCGACCCAGGAACTGTCGTGATTCAAATCAATGGGAAACAGGATATCTTTGTACATGACAGTCTCCATTAAGCGGTGGCCAACCCTGCCATCGTCTCGCGGTCACGGCGCGCCCGTTGCACCTTGATGATCCACGCCAAAATCAGGAATGTGGGAATCCACAACCACTCTTTCCGGGGCTGATCCAACGGCAACAGCACGCCGTGGATACTTTGATCGAAAGCCAGCCCAGCCTTCTGGGCCACACTATCGAATGCAACATTATCTACCAGCAGCTTGCCGTCATTCTCGACCACCTCTAACCCAGTACTTGCTAGGCGTTCCGCACCAGTGGCACCCTGCCCCATCGGCAGAACCGCAACGAAACTGCGCGGTTTTCCAACATCATCGGTACCATCCACATGCAAGCGAATCGAAGTACCTGATACCAGTTTATCGGCCTCCGCCATCAACTGGGTAGGTGCAAGTTCTTGGTAGGGTGGGAATATCATGTTCATCCAGAAACCGGGACGGAATAGGGTGAAGGCGATCAACAATAGCAAAATGGATTCGTAGAACCGGCTTTTGGTAAAGAAATAGCCTTGCGTGGCAGCAGCGAACAGCATCATGGCAATCGTCGCCACGATGAAGATGCCGATGCCGTGCAGCCAATCTACGTTGATCAACAACAGATCGGTGTTATAGATGAACAAAAACGGCAGAATGGCGGTGCGTAGGCTGTAGACGAACGCCACAAGACCGGTTTTGATCGGGTCGCCACCGGAGATTGCCGCAGCAGCAAAGGATGCCAAACCGACCGGCGGGGTCACATCGGCCATGATACCGAAGAAGAAAACGAACAAATGGACGGCGATCAATGGCACGATCAAGCCCGACTGCTCGCCCAAGGTAACGATGACCGGCGCCAGCAGCGACGACACCACGATGTAGTTGGCAGTGGTGGGCAATCCCATGCCAAGGATCAGGCTAAGTACCGCCGTCAGGATCAGCATCAGCAGGATGTTACCGAGCGACAGAATCTCCACCAGATCAGCCAAGACCAAACCCACACCAGTCTGAGAAACAGCACCAACGATGATCCCAGCCGTGGCCGTGGCGATACCGATACCGATCATATTGCGCGCACCAGCGATCAGCCCCTCGACCAAATCGCGGTAACCCCGATGGATGGCAGCGCCGATTTGACCTTCGCCACGAAATAGCGCGAACAGTGGCCGTTGGGTGAGCAAGATAAAGATCATCAATACCGAAGCCCAAAAGGCAGATAAGCCCGGCGACAACCGCTCTACCATCAAACACCACACCAAAACGATGACCGGCAAGAGAAAATGCAGACCGGACATGACTGTCGGCTTGGTTTCGGGCAGGCGAACCACGGGCGCGTTGGGATCATCCATTTCCAGTTCGGGATAGCGCGAGCCGACCCAAACCAGAATGAGATAGGCCACAACCAGCAGCAACGAAATCGCCCAGGTGGCGTTGGCACCAAAAGCCGGTTTGAGCCAGCCGATACCATAGTAAATCGCCATGGCCAGCGCAGCGGTAACGATGAATCCGAACAAGGTACCGATGATGCGCTGTAACCAGGGTTTGGCCACCCCAGATCTTGGCAACCCCCGCATATCGGCTTTCAGCGCTTCCAGATGGACGATATAAACCAGAGCAATGTAGGAAATCACCGCCGGGACAAAGGCGCGGGTAATGACTTCGAAATACGAAATACCGACATACTCCACCATCAAGAAGGCCGCTGCACCCATGACTGGCGGCATAATCTGGCCATTGACCGAGGAAGCCACCTCGACTGCTCCCGCCTTTTCCGCCGAAAAACCGACCCGCTTCATCATCGGAATGGTAAAGGTGCCGGTGGTCACTACATTGGCAATGGAGGAACCCGAGATCAGGCCAGTCAGACCGGAGGAAACTACCGCCGCCTTGGCCGGACCGCCACGCATGTGCCCCATCAGTGAGAAAGCTACTTTGATGAAGTAGTTACCCGCACCCGCTTTGTCCAGCATCGCGCCAAACAGTACGAACAAAAACACGAAACTGGTGGAAACGCCCAGGGCGATACCGAATACACCCTCAGTGGTGATCCATTGATGATTGACCACCGCATTCAAGCTAGCGCCCTTATGCGCGATGATTTCTGGCATGTAGGGACCAGCAAAGGTGTAGCCTAAAAACAGCATGGCCATCACCATCAGCGGTGGGCCTAATGCCCGTCGCGTCGCCTCCAACAGCAAGACCATGCCGACGCAAGCGACGATCACATCCTGGGTATTGGGCGCACCAGGGCGCTGCGACAGCTCGTTATAAAACAGGAACAGATAGCCCGTACAAAAAGCCCCCACCACCGCCATGATCCAATCCTGCAGCGGAATGTAATTCCGGGGCGAACGCTGCAATGCGGGATAGCCCAGAAAAGCTAGGAAAATCGCGAAGGCCAAATGGATGGAACGGGTTTCGGTGTCATTGAACACACCGATACCGACCATGAATGGTAAGGGCGAGGCAATCCATAATTGGAATAAGGACCAAGCGGCGGCTACTCCAAGCAAAATCTTCTCAGGAATACCTCCTGGTGACCGGGCGCCCGTATCGGCCTGAGCTACCAGATCTTGGAGTTCCTCGTCCGTTGCCACCGGTTTGCTATCAACGTGCTCACTCATCAAAATCTCCTGTACCCGGCGGAATTTACGCCGGTGGGTCGTGGGTCATCGACTCTAAAGAAATTCACACAAAATACAGAAAAATTTTTAATTATAGTGAGTTACAACCATCCCTTTTCCCGATAGTAGCGCAACGCACCTTCATGCAGCGGTGCCGACAGACCCTCCTTGATCATGGTTGCCGCTTCCAATCCGGCAAACGCCGGATGCTGCTTCTTGAAATCGTCTAGGTGCTCAAACACCGTTTTGACCAAGAGATACACAGTATCGGGACTCAATCGGGAAGAAGTAACGACTGTGGCCTTAACAC
Source organism: Phycisphaerales bacterium (assembly GCA_014879435.1). Taxonomy (GTDB): domain Bacteria; phylum Pseudomonadota; class Gammaproteobacteria; order Competibacterales; family Competibacteraceae; genus Competibacter. The sequence continues at coordinate 6,613 of JACSSB010000269.1, read as the reverse complement.
CGAAGGTACTGACCGGACGCGGATTACCCGGATAGAGTCCCCCCGGAACCTGGGTGTGCGCGTAATAGGGATTATCGGCCAGCAATTGGTCGATCACGGGCCCCATTACTGGCACGATGATGGCGTCACACAGATTGACTGCCTGCGCTACAGAGGCATTCGGGTGCCCCACGATATAAACCATGGCCTGCACCCGATCATGGCATAAGGCCAGCGATTGCTCGGAAGCCGATAACTCATTAGCCAGGGAAAAAACTTTTTTGTCCCAACCCTTGGCCTTCATCAGAACTTCCATAGTGGCACGCTGACCCGAACCAGGATTTCCGATGTTGACCCGTTTCCCGCGCAGATCATCGAAGGACTGAATATCGGCGTCGCGACGGGCTACCACCGTGAAGGATTCGCCATGTACGGAAAACAGCGCCCGCAGCTCAGTATCGGGGCCTACTGGCTTGAATACTCCACTCCCATTGACGGCATGATATTGCCAATCGGATTGCGCAACACCGAGTTGCAGCTTGCCCGCACGAATTTGCCGCAAGTTATAGATAGACCCATCGGTAGGCAAAGCCTGACAGTTGACCTCACTCTGACGGGTGTCAGTGCTCAGTAACCGGCAAATAGCCTGCCCGACTTGAAAGTACACTCCAGCCCGGCTGGCGGTCCCGATCACAAGCTCTTCAGCCTGGACCGACCACGCGGCATTTGTCCCCAAAACTAGAACAACCGAGGTGACGACAACACGGACTATGCGATTCACTTTCATGGGAGGTCCCCTACGGTTGCGTCCGAAGAATCAAATACCTATATGCACGCAAGATCGAAGGACGGGCAGCTTGATGACTACCCGTCCACCAATCACAGTTACTACATCCAGCCCTTTTCCTTGTAGTACTTCACCGCACCCTCATGCAGCGGCGCGGACAAACCATCTTTCAGCATATCGGCCGGTTTCAGATTGGCAAAAGCTGGATGCAGCTTCTTAAAGCGGTCGAAATTGTCGAAGACAGCTTTGACCACGACATAAATAACATCGTCAGGAGCCTTGGTGGACGAAACAAAGGTCGCAGTCACACCAAAGGTTTTGACGTCCTGATCGGTACCAGGGTACATACCACCGGGAATGGTGGATACGACGTAATAGGGATAGGTTTTTATCAGCTTGTCCACTTCCGGCCCAGTAACGGGTACGACAATCGCCTCGCAGGAAGAAGCAGCTTCCTGGATGGAGCCGTTCGGATGGCCGACCACATAGACCATGGCATCGATATTGTTATCACACAGAGCCTGAGCCTGCTCCGACGCTTTCAGTTCGGAAGCCAGTTGAAACACGCTGGTATCCCAACCTTTTTCCTTCATCAAAGCATCTATGGTGGCGCGCTGGCCTGAGCCGGGATTACCGATATTGACTCGCTTGCCCTTCAGATCGTCGAAAGTCTTGATGCCAGAGTCCTTGCGAGCCACCACGGTGAAGGATTCGGGATGTAGCGCAAATACCGAACGCAATTCCTTGAACGGTCCCGCCGCCTTGAAATCACCCTCACCCTTCAGCGCATTGTATTGCTGATCGGACTGGGCCACGCCCATATCCTGCTCACCGGCCCGGATCGCGTTGAGATTGGCGACTGAGCCACCCGTAGATGGCGCCGTGCACTTGATACCGTACTTACTCTGCTCACGGTTGACCAGCTTACAGATGGACTGGCCTACGACGTAATAAACACCCGTTTGCCCCCCCGTACCGATGGTGACATATTTCTCCTCAGCGGCATTCGCGCTGCTCAAACCGAGCACCAGGATTGCGGATAAAGCCACGGTTGCAAATCTCTTCATGCTGACCTCTCTGCGGTTGATAAAAGCAAAATGCCATCACTCACCTCAGATGGCGATAAATGACAGCGGCAAACCAATTGATTGTCAAAGCTCAAGAAAAACGATGACCACGATCCGCTATTTTTCGTATGAATATAATATATAGTGGAATCAATCTGATAAATCTACTTGATCTCATTTGTCTGAACGAAACGGATGTCGCTTACCGTGAAGACGATCCATGAGGCGGATACGTCAAAGACCAGGACTCAGGCAGTAGTGCCCTGCTGGCTACCACCCAGCCAGCGTTCGAGTGTATTCGCCAGATCATGGGGCTGCACCGGTTTGGAGATATAGTCGTCCATACCGGCTTCCAGGCATCTCTCTCGATCACCCTTCATCGCATTGGCCGTCATCGCCACGATGGGGACCGTAGGCCGCAGCACACCGGAACTCGTAGCGCGAATCAACCGCGTCGCCTCGTAACCATCCATCTCGGGCATCTGACAATCCATCAGCACCAAATCGTAAGGGATATTCTGTAGCGCCACGAGAACCTCCTTACCATTCGCAACAGCATCGGCCCGATAGCCCAGTTTCTTTAAAATAGCCAATGCTACCCGCTGGTTGACCATATTATCCTCCGCTAACAGGATACGAACACGACGATGCGCCGTCTCGGCGATCAGATAACGGGTAATCAGCTTATCGGTCGCCAACTCTCGTGCCTGTGTTGCTCGCCCCCGGATCATCGCCAAGCACTCGCGCAAATGGGACTGGCGCACCGGTTTGGTGAAATAGCCCGCAAAACCAATTCGCTGAAAACGAGCAGCATCACCACGCTGGCCCATCGAGGTCATCATGATCAGCGGTATATCTTGCAGCTCTGGGCAGGCCCTGATGCGCTGACTCAGTTCGGCACCATCGACTTCCGGCATCTGCATATCCACCAACGCGACATGAAACGGATCATCTTCTTGCGCTGCCTGGCGCAGCAGTCTCAACGCCTCATCGGCATGAACCGCCTCAGCAAAACGACAATGCCAGGAATTTAACAGCGTTGTCACCAGTAAACGGTTGATTTCATGATCATCAACGACCAGTACTTTCATACCTTCCAGATCGGTCGAGCGCTGATCCACCAGCGGCACTTCAGTTTGCCGATCAAGCACTACCGTGAACCAAAACGTAGAACCTTGTCCCTCGACGCTATCCACGCCGATCTGGCCCCCCATCAATTCGACCAGTTGCTTGGAAATCGCCAAGCCAAGACCGGTTCCACCGTACTTACGCGTGGTCGATCCATCGACCTGAATGAATGGTGCAAACAGTGCAGCGATGCGATCTGGCGGGATGCCCACTCCCGTATCGCTTACTCGCAATAATAGGGTTGTCTGCTGATCATTCTGTGCCTTCACATCAATGCGAACGGTCACATGGCCATGATTGGTGAATTTGACAGCATTTCCGACGAGATTAATCAAGATTTGCCGCAAGCGACCGGGATCACCGCGCAGCAAGAGGGGTACTTGCAGGTCGATCAGGAAATTCAATTCCAAGCCCTTTTCCTGCGCCTTGACTGCCAACATTTCGGCAGTATCTTCCATGGTGGTGCGCAAATCGAAATCCAGCATCTCCAGTTCCAGCTTGCCCGCCTCGATCTTGGAAAAATCCAAAATCTCGTTGATGATCACCAGCAAGGATTCGGCACTGGAACGGACAATCTCGGCATACTGGCGCTGTTCGGTGCTCAGATCCGAATCGAGCAACAAACCGGTCATACCGATAACCCCGTTCATGGGCGTGCGGATTTCGTGGCTCATATTGGCCAGGAACTCACCCTTGGTTCGATTGGCGGTTTCGGCAGTTTCCTTGGCCAGATTCAGCATCGTCTCGTATTGCTTTTGCTCGGTGATGTCGGTGATGAACCCATGCCACAACACACTGCCATCCGCCTCGCTCTGAGGAAGCGCGTTGCCATAACGCCATCCTACCGCCCCGTGAATCGAGAGAATGCGAAATTCGCATTTCCATTGCAGCAGAGTTTCCGCCGATTCAAATATGGAGGCATTGAGCCGCTCCAAATCGTCTGGATGCACCTTATCAAAGATCGCACTGGCATCATCGCGGACCTGTTCAGGCTCTAACTGAAACATTGAACGAATCCCTTCACTGACATAAGGCAAGCTGGCATGACCATTAGGAAACATCTTAAATTGATAGAGCATGCCAGGAACCTGAGAGGCGATCTTGCTCAAGCGCTGCTCCCGCTCGCGCAAAGCCTCCAGCACTGCACGGTTACGTTGTTGCGATACCAGCGAAAAGAGCAGCAGTACCGCCAACAGTAAAACAATCAAGATCACCACCAGCCGACTCAAGGTGACCAAATCCAGCCACCGTTTAGCGGTGATGTCCACACCCAGCACGGCTAATGGTCGACCAGAATCATCGAAAATGGGGGCGAGACTGCTAAACCAACTTCCCCAAGCGTCGGTTACTGGACCCTCTACCGCAGAAATTCCTGGATCGAATGCCTGGAGCAAGATCTGCGTCGCCTCTCGATATTCCTGCCCTGGTGGGGATTCATCCGACGAACCGGGCAGTTCAGAATCGACTAGAAAGATAATCCGATTACTCTCTTGACGCATGAGATAGTAGAAGCGAACCCCTGGCGTGGCCTGACGCAATCGTATGAGCTGCTGCTTCAGGCGCAGGTAGTCTGGACTCGTCAAATCGGCAGGTGTGCCCGTTAAGCGGGCGATACGCTGTTCGTCGATGGCGGCGACACCGACCTTAGCCAGGGTCAAAATCGACTCCTCTTGCTCTCGATGAGTGGAGTGCCCCACCCACTCGGTGGCGATCCAACCGACGATCAATATCACGATCAACAGCGGTAACAGCAGATTCTCTTGCCGTTTTTGAGAGGTAAAATAGCAATTTGCAGACGAGACAGTTTCGGCATAACACCAAAACCCCACCGCAATCATGCCTGCTAAGGCGCCATGCACGAGATCGAAGAAGCCACGCAGGCTCAGCAGAACTTGTGGATCAAGCACAGCGGTCGGCAAAAAAGGCATCTTCAGTACAATGCTGCTATCGGCAATGCTGTATAAGGCCAGCACAACAGCAGCGAAACCAAGCGCAGCACCATTACCAAAACGGGAACGGTTCCGACCACGCCACAGCACCCAAGCCGACCAAAATCCGCTTGTCAATCCTAGGACACAGCGAATCGCAATATCTAAACCCATCGGAGTCATCAACCCACTCATCAGCGTCAAGGCGAGCAATGGCAGCACAATCCAGCGTCCGGGGGCGCGGCTACCCAGCATGAGCGTCCCGATCCGAGCGAACTCCAACAGGTAGAAAAACGAGGCGGCCATCAGCGCCAGCCTGAATCCGGCGAAGATGGGATGATCACCCGCCGCCCACGCTAACAGATCCAACCATTCACTGCCGCAATGCAACAAAGCAAATCTGGTCAGCCAGCGCCAAGGCATTACATCCTCGGCATAACGATCCAATACCTGGATCGTTGCGGCCAAGAATAAAAAACTTAATCCGTGAAAAAAAAATAGGTAATCCATCAAAGTGACACGAAAGCCGCTTTTTTCAGTCGTTTTACTTCGTGAATTTTATTAATCACCACGTATTTCCTCTCGTTAATCTTCAAATTATTGACAATTTTTAGTTACAAAAAATGCCTTGGTTCACAACGTATATGTCCATAACATGTTATCAATTCGACAAACCACTCTAGAGAGATGCCTATAAAGAGTGCCGCCTGTTGATTCCACGAAATTATAGAATCATTCATACTGTTATTTAGAGCTGCTATGGCCTCAAATACTGACTCGAATCAGAACATTTCGTGCGATGTCACTTTGTATCCTTAGCAACCATTGTGTCGATCCAACCACGATAAACCGGACATAAAATTTAATACCATCTATAAAATATTAATAAATACATTAACTTATAAATTATTTTAATCGGGCACGCCAATTGCTTTAATTCCCTTAATGTCTGATTTCTCATCGCATGGCTGTGATTGGCGTTATGTAGTATTCTTTATAACGATTGGAGCCGAAACGATGCGGAATCGAGATGAAACGATGGTATGGCCAGGATTGATTCAGTTAGATCAAATACGAGAACGATTCTCATTAGGTCAACGACAGATCGCACTACTGCGGCAGATCGCAGCAACTGGCTCCATCGCGCAAGCAGCTCGGGCGGTCCAGTTGAGTTACAAAGCAGCATGGGATGCCGTGGCCACCATGAACAATATGGCCGAACAACCACTGATTATCAGTGCACCCGGCGGCAAGCGCGGTGGCGGCAGTCAGTTGACGGAGTACGGTGCACGGCAAATTCAGTTGTACGACATCATGGAAGGCGAGTATCGGCGGTTCATCAGCCGATTGAACGAAAAAGTCCACGATGTGGACGAATTGGCAAATTTCATGCGGAGATTGATGATGCAAACCAGTGCAAGAAATCAGTTCCTGGGCCGGGTAACCGACTTGAACATCGGGCCAATTAACGCCGAAGTCGGGGTGGATATCGGCGGCGGTGATCATATTACTGCTCTGATCACACGGGGCAGCGCTGAAAATCTAGAGATCCAGAAAGGTAGTGAGGTTTTTGCCTTGGTGAAAGCACCCTCGGTTATCATCATGAGCGGCACCGAGAAAATCAAACTCAGTGCCCGTAATCAGTTGCGCGGCACGATTTCAGATTGCAAGAAAGGCGCGGTTAACGGCGAAGTCACCCTGCAGTTGGCCAGTGGCAAAACGGT
>JACSSB010000332.1 GCA_014879435.1 Phycisphaerales bacterium | reverse complement strand
GACCGTGTGTTGGGTGGCGGTGAACTGCTTACCGCCGCTGATCTTGGACCACCAGGAGATCGTCGCCGTGGCGCATCGCCGATTGGCGGCCAAACTGGCTTATTCCACCATCGCTTTACAACTCGTGCCGGAACATTTCACTTTGAGCGAGTTGCAGGCGGTTCATGAAATCATCCTGGGTGAAGCCGTGGACAAGCGAAATTTTCGCAAACGGGTACTGGCATTGGACTTTATCGAAGCCACCGGCGATCTGGCTCGGCACGGTGGCCGACGGCCCGCCCGCTTATATCGAGCCAAGCACCCTGGCCAGGTTGAATTGATCAAGTAATGCGATTGATCGGATCGCTGGAGAAGCATGCATGAGCGCTGTCACCGCCGAGATTTTTAGCAAGAAGGACTATCGCTTGTTGCCAACACAGGTGCCGCCCACCGTGGTCGAGACGCTGGATGTCGCTGAAAAAGCGGCGCTGATGGCGCGGATCGAACGCTTACTGGTGGAACGGGACGCTGTGCTAGTCGCCCATTACTATACTTCGCCCGAGTTGCAAGAGCTGGCCGAAGCGACCGGTGGTTATGTATCGGATTCGCTGGATATGGCTCGCTTCGGTACCGAATGCAAAGCTAGTACCTTGGTGGTGGCGGGGGTACGCTTCATGGGCGAAACCGCCAAGATTCTCAATCCAGAAAAACGGGTGCTGATGCCGAATCTGGACGCTGAGTGCTCGCTGGATCTGGGCTGTCCCGCCGAAGAATTCACGGCCTTCTGCGATCAACATCCCGAACGGACAGTGGTGGTCTACGCCAATACCAGTGCGGCGGTGAAGGCCCGTTCCGACTGGGTGGTGACTTCAGGTATCGCTCTGGATCTGGTGCGTCATTTAGCCGGACAAGGTGAAAAGCTGATCTGGGCACCAGACCAGCATTTGGGCGCCTATGTACAGCGAGAAACCGGCATCGATATGTTGCTGTGGAGCGGTTCCTGCGTGGTGCATGAAGCCTTCAAAGCCGATGCCTTGCGCCAACTGCGCGCCCAGCATCCCGATGCCAAAGTGCTGGTTCATCCCGAGTCACCGCTGGATATAATCACCCAGGCCGATGTGGTCGGCTCGACCACGGCCTTAGTCGAGGCGGTGCGCAAGCTGTCGGCGAAAAAATTCATTGTCGCGACCGATAACGGACTGTTCTACAAGATGAAACAGGCGGCACCAGATAAAATTCTTCTGGAAGCGCCTACGGGTGGTAAGGGTGCGACTTGTGTCAGTTGCGCCCACTGTCCGTGGATGGCGATGAACGGTTTGCGCAATCTGGCGCAGGTACTGGAATGCGGTGGCAACGAGATTCTCATCGACGAGGCGATTCGCGAGCGGGCGGTGCAACCGATCCGTCGCCTATTAGCATTCGCCAAGCAGCGCAAGCAAGTGGTACTGGGCAATAACGATGCCTGAGTCGATGGGTGGCAAGATCCTCGATCCTCTGATCGGGGACGGTCGGAGGCGAATGATGACCGTGAGTCATCAGGCGGTTAAGGGGGCATCGTGATTTCAATGCGATCCCGCTATGAGGGAAGCCTGCTTGGCCTAGCGGCGGGTGATGCGCTGGGAACGACGGTCGAGTTCAAGCCGCCTGGCAGCTTTTCGCCACTGACGGATATGGTCGGAGGCGGGCCGTTTCGATTGAAAAAGGGACAATGGACGGATGACACTTCGATGGCGCTTTGCCTTGCGGAAAGTCTCGTCGTTTGCCGTTCATTTAATGCCCGCGATCAGATGAAGCGCTATACCCGCTGGTGGGGCGAGGGTTATCTCAGCAGTAATGGTCGCTGTTTCGATATCGGCAACACGGTTTCCCAGGCGCTGCGGCGTTTTGCTCATAATGGGGAGCCTTACTCCGGCTCCACGAATCCCTATACAGCCGGAAATGGCTGTCTCATGCGTCTGGCTCCAGTGCCCCTGTTTTTTGCTGCTGCCCCAGAAAACGCTATTTATCTGAGCGCGAAGAGTTCGAAAACGACGCATGGCGCCGTAAGCTGCCTCGATGCCTGCCGCTACTTTGCGGGACTCATGATCGGTGCGCTGCAAGGGGTGTCCAAAGAGGAGCTGCTGGCCCCACGTTATACACCTGCTGCCCACCTTTGGGAGCGTGAACCCTTGTGCCCCGAAATTGACAAAGTGGCACTCGGTTCTTTCAAGCGAAAAACACCTTCGGAAATCCGCGGGAGTGGCTATGTCGTCGAGTCGCTTGAAGCGGCATTGTGGGCCTTTAACCGATCTACGAATTTTCGCGAGGGTTGTCTGCTGGCGGTGAATCTGGGTGATGATGCGGATACTACGGGTGCTATCTTCGGACAGTTGGCCGGCGCTTATTATGGAGTCGATGCTATTCCGTCAGATTGGCGGGAATGTCTGGCCCATGGCGAGCTGATCCGGCGCTTGGCGAACGATCTGCTGGATAAGCGACCCTGAGCCGGGATTTCCTCAATCCACTGCGGACAAGCTATCCAACGGCCAGCGTGGCAGCACTTCGATTGTTGCGTCATCGTGCAGACCCGCCGCGAGTCG
>JACSSB010000025.1 GCA_014879435.1 Phycisphaerales bacterium | reverse complement strand
CTACCAGCGATGGATGTTGATCAGGCTCAGCGGCAGGCCATGACCTTTGTGAAAGCCATGATCAACGCTGCCAAGGCGGATGGCCAGATTGATGCCGAGGAACAGCAGAAAATCGTTTCCAAGTTGGGCGATATCGATCCCCAGGAAGCGATGTTTATCCAGGAGGAGATGCGCAAGCCCTTGAATTTCGATTTCTTCTCTGACGTCACCCAGAATATGGCGTTGCAGGTCTATGCGGTATCGCTTATGGCCATTACTCTCGATACCGCTGCCGAAAGCCATTATATGCAGCAGCTTGCACAAGGATTAGGCCTAGACTCTCAAACCGTCAACGCCATTCACGCACAATTGGGGTTGGCGCCGCTGTATGGCTAAAACGGTAGGGCAACGGCAGGGATGCCGTGCTACAACGGCTCATCTAGGCTATAAGAGGCCTTTGCCCATTTTGGGTGAGAAAATAGGTATTGGGTACAGCGAGGAGAAGCCGAGATGAGCGCAATTGCTGAGAAACGGCCTATCAGCGAGGCTGATTACCTAGCAGGGGAGAGCCACGCCAAGGAGAAGCATGAGTACATCGCTGGTGAGATTTTTGCTATGGCCGATGCCAGTGAGCGCCATAATCGGATTGCTGGCAACATCTTCTTTCACCTACGTCAAGCCACACGAGGTCATGCCTGTCGCGCCTTCATGGCCGATTACGCATTGCCAGCCATCAGATTTATTACTATCCCGATGTGATGCTGGTTTGCGACGATCATGATGATCACCCGCTCTACAAGATCGCGCCCTGTTTTATTGCCGAGGTGCTGTCGCCTTCGACCGCCACGACCGATCAGCGCGAAAAGTGGCTGCATTATCAAACCATTCCCAGCTTGCGTTATTACCTGTTGGTAGAGGCGGATCGTCTCGGCGCACGACTGTTGACACGGATGGGGGAAGCGCGTTGGACCGAGCAGACCCTGGATCGTGAAGATATCGTCACCCTGGCCTGTGGCGATACCCGAATCACGCTGTCGCTGGACGATGTGTACGAGGATACCGGTTTACTGGTGTGAGGATAGCCGCGAGTAGATAGAGACTTATGGCGGCGTCGCTTCCCGCCATTCCTGTTCGTAATAGCGCACCAGAATCTGATTATTGAGCCGATTGATCTCGGTAGCGACCGGTCCCATATCTGGGGGAAATTGCAGCAGGGTGGCAACGATCTCGGGTGTTAGGAAGCGCAAACCGGGCGGATAATGTTGCGGTGCTTGCCAGGGTCGGCGTGTCGCCAGCACGAATCCCCATTCGCCAAACGCCGGTACATAGGCGTGATAAGGCATGATGCGCAAGCCCACACTTTTGATGGTGTGTGCGATACACCAAAATGATTGACGGGCATACAGCGGCGAGGTGGTTTGTACTACTGCTGCACCGTATGCGGTCAAATGTTTTTCCAGCAATCGGTAGAAAACATTGGTGTATAGCTTGCCCAGCGAGTAATTGGTGGGATCGGGAAAATCCACCACGATGAAATCGAAAATTTCCTGATTTTCCTCCAGCCACCTGAAAGCATCAGCGTTGATGATGTGGACTTTGGGCGAATTCAAGGCATTGGCGTTGAGTGCAGTGAGTAGGGGATGGGTGGCGAACAGCCGTGTCATCTCTGGGTCGAGGTCCACCAGCGTCACGCTGTCCACCGAGTCATAGCGCAGGATCTCCCGCACCGCCAGTCCGTCACCGCCGCCCAGCACTAGCACCCGCCGCGCGCCGGGTATCGCACTCAGACCCGGATGTACCAGCGCTTCGTGATAGCGATATTCATCGCGAGTGCTGAATTGCAGATTACCGTTGAGAAATAGCCGCAGATCATCCTTCCAGCGGGTCAATACGATGCGTTGATACGGTGAAGTGTGGGCAAAAACGATTTCATCGCTGTAGATCTGTTCTTCGGCCAGCGCGGTGATATGGTCAGCGGCGACAAAACCGAGAGCGAGCGCTAGGAGGGCAGTGGCGCACTGGCCACGTAGCCAGCGCAGTTGCGGCAGTTGCGCACGAAATAGCCACAATGCCCAGGCGGCCACCAGCACGTTGAGCAAGCCAAACAGCAGACTGGTGCGATTTAGGCCCAATCGTGGCGCCAGCAAGATTGGGAACAGCAAGGACACCGCCAGTGCACCCAAATAATCCAGTGTTAGCACTTGTGACACCAGATCCTTGAAGGCGAATTGCTGCTTGAGAATCCGCATGATCAGCGGGATTTCCAGTCCGACCAGGATACCGATGAGCAGCACCAAGGTGTACAGCGCTAATTGGAAAGCGCCCGATCCAGCGAAGATCAGGAACAGGGTTGGTGCCGAAAAACCGCCGAGCAAACCCACGGCCAGCTCGATCTGAATGAAGCGGGCGATCAGCCCTCGCACCACATAGCGTGACAGCCAGGAACCAATACCCATGGCGAACAGATAGCTGCCGATGACGGTGGAAAATTGGGTTACTGAATCGCCAAGTAGATAACTGGCCAGCGTACCAGCGATCAGCTCGTACACCAGCCCACAAGAAGCGACAACGAATACCGAGATTAGGAGGG
>JACSSB010000026.1 GCA_014879435.1 Phycisphaerales bacterium | reverse complement strand
TTCGACGAAGGATTCCAACTCAAAGCTGGTCGCGTCGTCATAAATCAAAGCGCCGTCTTGCAATTCCTTGAAGGTCCGGTCGTAGTCGTCGTTATGGGCAAATTCATAGCCAGTACCGATGACTTCCATGCCCAAGTCTTCATAAGCGCCGATGATGTGGCGTGGCCGCAAACCACCGACGAACAGCATCACCCGCTTGCCTTCCAGCCGAGGCCGGTATTTGGCGATGAGGGCATCCATGACGGGTTGATGACGGGCGATGACGCGCTCGGTATTTTCCTTAATGGTATCGTCGAAGAAGGCGGCGATCTGACGCAGACTTTCGGCGATCTTGGTCGGCCCGAAGAAGTTGTATTCCATCCACGGAATGCCGTACTTCTCTTCCAGATGCCGACTGATGTAGTTCATCGAGCGGTAGCAATGCAGCAAGTTGAGCTTGGCGTGACGAGTGGTCTGCATTTCCGGTATCGAGCCATCGCCCGACCATTGCGCAATCACGCGCAAGCCGATTTCTTCCAGCAGAATCCGCGTACTCCAGGCATCACCACCGATGTTGTAATCGCCAGTAATCGCGACGTCGTAGGGAGTGGATTGGAAGCTTGGGTCGTCATCGCGACCGTGCAGCACCCAGTCGCGCAGCGAGTCGTTAGCGACGTGGTGGCCGAGCGATTGGGAGACGCCGCGGAAGCCTTCGCAACGCACCGGTACTACCACCTTGCCGATTTCTTTAGCTGATTTCTTAGCAACCGCTTCGATATCGTCGCCGATCAAGCCGATGGGGCATTCAGACTGAATGGTGATGCCATTGGCTAGCGGAAACAGACCGTCCATTTCGGTAATCATCTTGGACAGCTTTTTGTCGCCGCCGAACACCACATCCTTTTCCTGAAAATCCGAGGTGAAGTTGATGTCGTTGAAAACATTGACGCCGCTAAAACCAGTGACGTAGTTGCGACGACCGGCGCGGGAGAACTGACCACAACCCACTGGGCCGTGCGAGATATTCAACACGTCCTTGACCGGTCCCCACACCACGCCCTTGGCACCGGCATAGGCGCAACCGCGTGCGGTCATCACGCCGGGCAACGCCTTTTTGTTGGCAACGATACATTTGTTGGATTTTTCCAGGGTCTGATCGTTGGCCATCAAATGCTTAGCGCGTTGCTTGCCGGTGGCTTCCGGATAGACTTCCAGTACTTCCTGGATCAGTTGTTCGGTTTCTTGGCGGTTGACACTCATGGTCAAGTCCTCGCGGATTCAATAAAGAAGGACAAAATAATCAGGCAGCGCAGGCTTCGGCAGCGGCGGTCTTGCCGACCATGCTTTCATCGACGTCATCGGCGATACCAAACTCCATCAATAGCTCTTCCAATTCGTCCATCGTCAATGGTTTGGGAATGACCAGCTTTTTGTTGTCGATGATCTTTTGCGCGAGTTCGCGGTATTCATCGGCTTGTTTGGCGGTAGGATCGTATTCAATTACGGTCATACGGCGGATTTCGGCGCGCTGCACGACGTTGTCACGCGGCACGAAATGGATCATTTGGGTACCAAGCCGTTCGGCGAGTGCAGTGATCAGTTCCGATTCTTTGTCGGTCTTGCGCGAGTTGCAGATCAGACCGGCCAACCGTACCCCACCGGAAGTGGCGTATTTGCAGATACCCTTGGCGATGTTGTTGGCGGCGTACATCGCCATCATTTCGCCGGATACCACGATGTAGATTTCCTGAGCCTTGTTTTCACGAATCGGCATGGCGAAGCCGCCACAAACCACGTCGCCCAACACGTCGTAGAACACGAAGTCCAGGTTTTCTTCGTAGGCGCCTTCTTCTTCCAGGAAGTTGATGGCGGTGATGACACCGCGCCCAGCACAACCGACGCCCGGTTCTGGGCCACCCGATTCGACGCAGCGCACGCCGCCGTAACCGACTTTCAGTACATCGTCTAACTCAAGATCTTCAACGGTGCCCGCGTCAGCGGCCATCTGCATGATGGTTTGCTGGGCTTTGGAATGAAGTATCAAACGGGTGGAGTCAGCTTTGGGATCGCAACCTACGATCATGACTTTCTTGTCGAGGGCGGCTAGACCTGCCACCAGATTTTGCGTAGTGGTGGACTTGCCGATACCACCTTTTCCGTAAATCGCGCATTGACGTATCATCGCCATGGACTTGCTCTCCTATCGCTTGAGAATGAACCTCTAGGTTTGCAAGTCCTGTTTCAAATGGCGTGCCAAAAAGAAATAAATTAAGTAACTCTATATTTTTAATATAAATTTAATAACTCTGGATCGTTGATGAATGGGTGGCATAGATGACAAGCCCCATTGCTTGTCGGGTTAACGACAATCTCACACCGCAATCTGTGATCGGGCCGCGCCTGCCGAAAACTGCTTATTTGCCGATCAATCGCTGCAATTTACCGGCGGCAGTTTTAGGTGGGTTGACTTTCCAGCGGTATCCCACACCGTTGTTGTTGGATGGCGTGGCGGAGCTGCATGCGGGCCTGTGTCGTTTGCTCAAACCATTGGCGGAACCCGCCGAGCGGGCGCGACGCTTCATGGATTACATGACGGT
>JACSSB010000277.1 GCA_014879435.1 Phycisphaerales bacterium | reverse complement strand
GGCGCGCCGCACCAGCGAACGACTCAAGACGCAGTTGCGGGCGCTGGAGGCGAAGCTGGAGGAAGCCCGTTTGAAAAAAAGCAGTCTGGTGGCACGGCAGCGGGCCGCCCAGGCGCGTGAACAGATGGATCGAGTCAGCGACCGTCTGCACACCGGTCTTGATCTGGATCATTCCTTCGGCCGAATAGTGGATAAGGTCGGTGAGATGGAAGCCCGAATGGAAGCTCGGGCTGAGCTATACGGCGAATACAGTGAAATCGAGCGGGAATTTTTGAAAATGGAAACCAACAGCGAGGTCGAGGCGGAGCTGGCGGCACTGCGGAAAGAACTCAAGGAGTAATCGTTCACCTTCCCCCTTTGCTAAAGGGGAGACTGAACAGTTAGCTCAAGGGATAAAAACGCATAGTTGTGATCTGGGAGCGAAACATGGACTGGGTCTTCTTGGGTATTTTGGCAGTACTGTGGCTGATTTCACCGATCTTTCTGCTGATCGTACTTGCGGTCAGCCGCCATCAACTTCAGGAGGCGCGCCAACAGTTGGTGAATCGGCCAGCCGCTGCGCCAAGCATCCCGATAGCGGTCCATAGCTCCAGTTCCTTATCACCCAAAATCGGCGATGACCGGTTCATGGCAGCGGCTGAGCTAGAAAACTTGTGGCTATTGTGGCTGGAATTGCGACGGCTCCACCAAGCGGGTGACTTGGCGGAAGCACGCTGGCAGCAGTTCAGCGATGCGCTGGATCAGGTCTTGGCGCGTCAACTGCAAGAGGCGGGAAGTGTTCCAGATAATGTGCTCTGGCAACGTCGCCGCGCCGAAGCCTGGAATCGATTGGCACAGGCACTGGATACGCCTTTGGGACCACCTCCTTGGCAAGCGGTCACACCGGTTCCAGCATCCATCACTGCCGAATCTGAATCGGAGCCGCTGATAGTCACGCCGGTTCCAGCATCCATCACTGCCGAATCTGAATCGGAGCCGCTGATCGCGGAATCAATGCCGGTAGTTGGTGCGAGCACGATAGCCGATGAAGATCCAGCGGAATCGATTCCTGTGCCGGAACAACCCGCCGCAATTCCGACCATGCCGCACCCGGCGGATGAGCCAACTAGCTCGCGCCCGTCAGTGACCATTCCTGCCAAGAATTGGCGCCCGACCATGCCCAGTCCTTTGGAGAAAGCGCTACAGACTTTATCCGGCTGGCCGAAGTTGGTTGTGCCTTTTCTGATGCAAAACATCGGCTGGTTTGTGGGTGGCTTCTGCTTTGTGACCGGTGCGCTGTTTTTGATCGCCAATACCCAGGGCTATGCCAACGCGCTGGTGGTGTTCGCCAGCCTGTTCGGAACCACTGTCTTCCTGCTGTGGGCCGGTTATCGATTTCGCCGCAAGGGGAACGATTTAATCGTCGCCAGTAACGTGTTGCTGACGTTGGCGATGCTGCTGGCACCGCTGGATTTGGCGGTAGCAGTGCGCTTGGTGAGCGCCAGCGTGGGCGATGGTCTGCTGCTGGCTTTCAGTGTGGCTATCACGGTTACTACCTTGGCTGCTTATGTCTGGAGCGCTACCTTGGCCAATGCCTTGATGGATCGCGCTTTGCCCAGACGCTACATCGCTGTACTGGTGGGATTGGCGGGGTTGCAATTGGCCGCGCCGCTCGCGGTGATCGTACCGCATTGGCCAGGGCTGGCGTTGTTGCAGCTCATCTTGTTGGCATTGCTGGGCTATGGCTTGTGGCATTTCGCCAATATGTGGTTGCAACGATTGTTCGTAGATCGGTGGCTGACCACTTATTACGCCGCTGGTGTTTTGGTGTACACGGCGGTGGTTTCTTTCGTTCATCTGAATTGGATCTGGCCCGAACCATTGCCGGAGGGTTCTGCCGGTCCAGCGCTGATGATCCTATGTGGGTTGTTATTTACGATGGATGCCGCGATCAAGGAGTGGGTACATAAATATACGTTCTTGTCCCATTTCAGTTTCGCGCTGTATGCGTTGTCGGTGGTCGCAGTAGCAATAGCGATTCAGAGCACGCCAACCACGCTGCTGACTTTGGCATTGGGTGCGCTGCTGTACGGATGGATCACTTGGCGTTATCGCACCCTGCCGCCTTTATATCTGCTGTTTGGCTGTCTTGCCGGATTGTATGGATTCGGAATTGTCACTTATCTACCGTCGGCTTGGCAGGGTTTGGCCAGCCTGCCGGGTTTGGCGGTGTTGCTTGCAGTGGGAGGTTGGGCCAGTTCGCGTTCGCGCACTATCGCCTTGCAATGCCTGATTTTATTCGGCGTGGTGTTGATCGGGGCATTGTCCTGGAGCTTGTGGTTCTGGGAGCGACCGGGGATAGCGGGTTTCGTCACCACTACAGTGGCCGCGTGGCTCGTTTACCGCGCTACTCGATTGGCGTTGCGACTGCCTGAGGCGGATTCACGCTGGGCCTATGCCGGTGTGGCGGTGATGGCGCTGGCAGACTTAGCGGTGCTTTACGCCCCGAGGTGGATGCCGCTCGCTTGGGAGGTGGAGAACGCACTGAGCCTGTTAGTGCTAGCGGGGCTGTGGACTGGCTTCGGTCTGCATGATCGTCAGCAGTCCGCACACAACCG
>JACSSB010000027.1 GCA_014879435.1 Phycisphaerales bacterium | reverse complement strand
CGGTTCTGCTGATCTTTGGCCGATAAGGTCACTCCTTTCCGCAACGGCCACGCGATACCGATTTCGGGATCATCCCAAGCGATACCATGCTCCGACGCCGGATGGTAAAAATTTGTGCATTTGTAGAAAAAATCCGCCTCTTCCGACAGCACGCAGAAGCCGTGCGCGAATCCTGGTGGAATATAGAGTTGGCGATGATCCACATCGTCCAGAACGCAGCCGTACCAGCGACCAAAATGTGGTGAACCACGGCGAACATCCACTGCCACGTCGAATACGGAGCCACGCATGACCGAAACCAGCTTGCCTTGCGGCTGCAGCAGTTGATAGTGCAACCCGCGCAGCACGCCACGACACGAACGAGAGTGGTTATCCTGCACAAAGTGCTCTGGCATACCGGCTTCGTAGTAACGCGCCGCTTGCCAAGTTTCCAGGAAAAAACCGCGCGCATCGCCGAACGCTTTGGGTTCCAGCAATAGCACACCGGGCAGTTCTGTCGCGATCACTTTCATCGCACACCTCTTCGCGCCAGCAAATCCAACAGGTACTGGCCATAGCCGTTCTTGGCCAGCGGTGCCGCCAATCGGGCGAGTTGTTCATCGTCGATGAATTCCATCCGCCAAGCCACTTCCTCCAAGCAAGCGATCTTCAAACCTTGGCGCTGTTCGACCACTTGCATGAAATTGGCAGCCGCCAACAGAGATTCATGAGTACCGGTATCCAGCCAGGCGTAGCCGCGTCCCAGCAGTTCGACGCTCAGTGCGCCCCGCTCCAGATAAACCTTGTTGACGTCGGTGATTTCCAGTTCACCACGTGCCGAGGGGCGAATGTGCTTGGCAATCTCCACCACCTCGTTGTCGTAGAAATACAGGCCAGTCACCGCGTAATTGGATTTGGGTTCCTTGGGTTTTTCCTGGATATCCATCGCCCGTCCCTGCGCATCGAAGCTCACCACTCCATAGCGCTCTGGGTCACGCACGTAGTAACCGAATACCGTGGCACCCTGCGCACGGGCGGTGGCCCGGCGCAGCACCGCCGACAAACCCTGACCGTAATAGATGTTATCGCCCAAAATCAGACAGGTAGGATCAGCGCCGATGAAATTCTCGCCGATCAAAAACGCCTGTGCCAAACCATCGGGACTGGGTTGCGCCGCGTACTGGAAATTGACACCCCATTGCCTGCCATCACCCAGTAATGCCTGATAAGCCTTCTGATCCTGCGGTGTGGTAATCACCAGAATATCGCGAATCGCGGCCAACATCAGCGTAGCGATCGGATAGTAGATCATCGGCTTGTCGTAAACCGGCATGAGTTGCTTGCTGACCGAAACCGTCAGCGGGTGCAAGCGGGTGCCGGAACCACCGGCGAGAACGATACCTTTATATGTCATGCACTCAATTCTTCATCGCTAAGGATTTAAGCCAGAAAAAGACGGGACGCTATTCCACCGTAACCGATTTGGCCAGATTGCGCGGCTGATCCACGTCAGTACCCTTGAGTACCGCCGCATGATAAGCCAATAGCTGGAGCGGCACGGTAAACACGATGGGAGCAATGGACTCGGGGACCGCACCCAGCGACAATACATGGGTACTGACCCCACTGAAATGGGTATCCACTTCGCGGTCGGCGAACAGAAATAACTCGCCACCACGCGCCCGCACCTCTTGCAAATTGGAGAGCAGCTTTTCCAGCAGGTCGTCCTTGGGCAGCACGCACACTACCGGCATATCGGCATCGACCAATGCCAGCGGTCCATGCTTGAGTTCACCCGCCGGATAAGCCTCGGCATGAATGTAGGAAATCTCCTTGAGCTTGAGCGCACCCTCCATGGCGATGGGATACTGCGGACCTCGGCCTAGGAACAGCGCGTGATGCTTCTCGGCAAAATGCTCGGCCAAGCGTTCGATGGCGCCATCCAGCAGCAGGGCTTCTTCCAGCGCGCGCGGCAGCAGTTCCAGATCGCGGACCAGTGCCGCTTCGGCCTGCTCGCTCAGACCGCGCCGCCGTCCCAGCATCAGGGAGAGCAGCCGCAACGCCACCAGTTGGGTGGTAAATGCTTTGGTGGATGCCACGCCGATTTCCCGCCCGGCCCGCGTCAGCAGCGTCAGCGCCGACTCCCGCACCAGCGAGCTTTCGGCGACATTACAGATAGCGAGGGTAGACAGATAGCCGCGACTTTGCGCTGCCCGTAGCGCCGCCAGAGTATCGGCCGTTTCACCGGACTGAGAGATGCTGACGAACAGAGTACCAGGGGGTATTACCCCACGACGGTAGCGATACTCGCTGGCCACTTCGACCGTGCAAGGTACTCCCAAATTCTCCAACCAATAGCGGGCCACCAATCCGGCATGATAGCTGGTGCCGCAGGCAATGATATGCACGCCTTGCACCTGCTCAAGCACCGCTGCCGCTTCTGCTCCAAAACCGTCTTCCAGCAGTCGGCCTTGATGAATGCGGCCTTCCAGGGTTTCAGCGACCACCGCTGGCTGCTCGAAAATTTCCTTGAGCATGAAATGACGATAGCTGCCTTTGCCCGTCGCACCGGTCATCTGTCCAGAATAGGACAACGGCCGCTCCACCACCTGTCCGTCT
>JACSSB010000170.1 GCA_014879435.1 Phycisphaerales bacterium | reverse complement strand
ACGAACTCAAAACGGGTACTGCGTCCCGCATGATCGGGAATGGTGGCAATCCAACCTTCCACCCATAAATCGACGCCTTCCAGCGCGCTTGGAAATAAGGCGGGTGGCGGTGCCAGCCACAGTGCCCACAGAAAACCAGCTACGATCCAAGCGGGCAACCGCCAACGCGGCATAAACACCAGTACCGCCAGCGCGCCGGGCAGCCCCAGCACCCAAAAGCGCGGCGGCAGTTCCGGCAGCACCTGCAAGCCCAGAATCCCCAGTAAAAAGGCGATGGCTCCCAAACGCATGGTGCTGCGATCACCAAGGCGCTACTGTTCTTGCATCAGCACCCCATCCGTCAGCCGCCACACCGCGTCCATGCGAGCCGCCAATAGCGGATCATGCGTCACCACCACGAAGCTGGTACCGAGATCGCGATTCAGTTCGAGCATCAATTCAAATACTTGTTCGGCGCTATGGCGATCAAGATTTCCGGTCGGCTCATCGGCCAGCACACAGGCTGGCTCCGTAATCAAGGCGCGTGCTACCGCCGCCCGTTGCCGCTCGCCACCGGATAGCTCACCCGGCTTATGTCTTAAGCGTTGCCCCAATCCGACGCGCTCCAATAATCCCGTTGCACGTCGGGTTGATTCGACGGGTGTTTCACCCCGGATCAACAGTGGCATCGCCACATTCTCTAATGCGGTGAACTCCGGTAGCAGATGGTGAAATTGATAGATAAAGCCCAACCAACGATTACGTAACCGCCCGCGTTGGGTATCGCTCATCCGGCTCAATTCCTGCCCCGCGACCCATACCGAACCCGAACTTGGCGTATCCAAGCCACCTAGCACATGCAGTAGCGTACTTTTCCCCGATCCAGAACTACCGACGATGGCCAGTCGCTCACCACGCCGGATCTGAAAATCCACTTTTCGTAGTACTTCCAGTCGCTCGCTGCCTTGCCGAAATACTTTGGCGAGCTGGCGACTTTCCAACACCATCGTGGCCTGATCCGTCGTTTCCACTGCAGCAACCTCACCCTCATTCATAACGCAATGCCTCCGCTGGTTGGGTCCGCGCCGCACGCCAAGCAGGATAGAGCGTGGCCAGTGTCGCTAATCCGAAGGCCACCAAACCGATAGTCGTGACATCGCTCCATTGCACCTGTGAAGGCAGATCGCTAATGAGATAAACATCCGGTGCCAGGAATTTGATCCCAAACAGCCGCTCGATGAACGGGACTACCACATCGACATGGGTCGCCAATGCGATGCCGCCACTCAAACCCAGCAGGGTACCGACCAAACCGATGGTGATACCTTGCACGATGAAGATCCCCATGATGCTCAGTGGTGTCGCTCCCAGCGTGCGCAGAATCGCGATATCAGCTTGTTTGTCGGTTACCACCATGACCAGGGCGGATACGATATTGAACGCTGCCACCGCCACAATCAGGGTCAAGATCACGAACATCGCAGTTTTCTCGATTTGCACGGCCCGAAAAAAGCTCGCGTGGTCCTGAGTCCAATCACGAAGCCGATAATCTTCCGGTAATTGACTGGCGAGTTCGCGGACCAGCCGCGGTGCCTGAAACAGATCGCGCAACTTCAATCGCACGCCATTGACCGCATCATCTGGATACTGAAACAGCTTGGCCGCATCCGCGACATGGATGAGTGCCAATCCACGGTCGTACTCATACATACCCGCCTTGAAAATACCGACCACATCAAAGCGTTTGAGTCGAGGCAGCACTCCAGCTGGAGTCACAGTGGCTTGCGGAGTGATTACCGTTACCTTGTCGCCTACGATCAATCCCAAAGCATTGGCCAGATCTTTACCAAGGATGATGCCGAAACCGCCCGGACGCAGATCATTCAGCGAACCCCGCACCATCTTGCCACCGATATCGGAAACCTGCTGCTCCTCATCCGGAAGAATGCCCTGGATCAGGGCGCCACTGACTAGTGAGGCATTATTCAACATCGCCTCACCCTGGATGAACGGTGCCCCACCCAAGACCTCGGGATTTTGTAGCATCTGAGCCCGTACCGCCTGCCAATCCTGCATGGGCCCGCTCCAGCGACTGATCGTGGCGTGCGCAGTCATAGCGAGAATGCGGCCGCGCAATTCCTGTTGGAATCCGTTCATCACCGAAAGTACGGTAATCAGCGCGGTAATTCCTAGGGCAATGCCCAGCATCGAGGTCAGAGAAATGAATGAAATGAAGTGATTATGGCGCTTAGCGCGGGTATAGCGCAGACCAATGAATAATTCGAGGGGACGAAACATGGACACGATCCCGATCATGAGTTGCGGCGATTGCCGGGAAGCGTGCCATTATAGATAGGATGTTGGCCGCTTCTTGGGCGGCCAACATTATTTTTTCACAGAATCTTCAGATACCAGATACCGCAAGCAGCTTACTGTTTCACAGCTTCAACCGGCGTGGTGGAAGTCTTCGGCACGGGCGGCGGCATGGTGGATGTGGTAGTGGCGGAAGCCTTCGGCATGGGTGGCATGGTGGATGTAGTAGTGTCAGAAGTCTTCGGCATGGACGGCATGGTAGGCATAGTGGAAGTCTTCGGCATATCCGACATTCCCGGTGTCTTTGGTACCGCCGGCAT
>JACSSB010000028.1 GCA_014879435.1 Phycisphaerales bacterium | reverse complement strand
TGCATCGCCTCATCCATCCGCAAGCCTTCTACATAGGGCCAATCCAGCAGTGAGGTCCGTTGTCCCGGCATTTGTGCCGGATCGAGCAAGGTGGTGAATTCGACATATTTCGCGCTGGCGGTGGGCTGGAATCGTGGCAGGATTTGTGCAAGCGGAATTCCCAGCCATGGAATCACCATCGACCACCCCTCTACGCAGCGCAAGCGATAGATACGCTCTTCGGGCGAATGTGGAGCCAGAAAATCCTCCAGCGTGAGTTGGCCCGGTTTTTCGCAATGACCCTCGACCGCTATCGACCAGGGTTTGGTTTTCAGGCTGCCCGCGTTTTCGGCTGGATCGCTCTTGCTCGACCCGAATTCATAAAAATTGTTATAGGACGTGACGTCTTTGTAGGGGGTAGGCTTAAGCGCATCATCCGCCGCCGCTTGGGCAAGATCGCCACGCAGTAACGATGGCCACAACGCGGCAGTACCCAGGATGGCAGCACCCTTCAGGAATGCACGACGACGCGCGTAGCAATCAGGCGAAGTGATCTCGGAGGGACGGATATCGGCGGGCTTCTTGATCAACATGACGCGATTCCTTAAGAGTGATGATTGCTCTTTGTGACCGGAGATACCCGCGTGAGTTGCGTACCCGATACAAGGCACGGCAGATCCTCTAAATATGAAGTGCCGCATACTCCATTTGTTACAGAATTTGGAAGAAACATTGGATGCCCGAAATGTATAATCTGGGCTTAATCTTAGAGTAACTTAGCTTTCTATCTGGCTTAAATGAGCAATTCAATAGACAATCATCATTTTTTTAGGACACAAATCGCATGAATCCACTGGTCGGCTTGATCATGGGCTCTAAATCTGATTGGAGTACCCTGGAGCACGCGGCAACCACGCTGGAAGCACTTGGCGTGCCGCATGAAGTGCGAGTGGTGTCGGCCCACCGCACGCCCGATCTGTTATTCGAATACGCGGCCAGCGCTGAAGCGCGCGGTTTGGAGATCATCCTCGCCGGAGCGGGCGGCGCCGCGCACTTACCGGGCATGGTTGCCGCCAAGACCGTGCTGCCAGTATTGGGCATACCGGTACAATCACAAGCACTCAACGGCCTGGATTCGCTGTTATCCATTGTGCAGATGCCAGGAGGTATCCCGGTGGGTACCCTGGCGATTGGGAAGGCCGGTGCGATCAACGCCGCTTTGCTGGCCGCCGCCATGCTCGGTAATCGCTATCCAACTATCCGCGAAGCGCTACGCACGTTCCGCGAACAGCAGACCGCGAATGTGCTGGCAGAATCCGATCCACGGACCTCGCGATCATGAAAATCGGTATTGTGGGGGGTGGCCAGTTGGCACGCATGCTGGTACTGGCTGGTTATCCGATGGGTCTGCAATTCCAAGTGCTGGATCCCGCCATCGACGCCTGTGCTGGAGAGGTCGCACCGCTGATTCGCAGCGACTACGACGATGAGAATCATCTCCAACAATTGGCCGACTGGGCCGAGATGCTTACTTTCGATTTCGAGAATGTACCGGCAACAGTGGCCTCCACGCTGAAACGACAGGCCGCTGGTTTCTATCCTCCAGCAGAAGCGCTGGCAGTTGCACAAGACCGTCTGCATGAAAAAACCCTATTTTGGGAGTTGGGCATTCCAACACCGCCATTCGCCACAATCGATAGCCTGGAGGAACTACACGACGCCGTAGCGCGGATGGAACTGCCAGCGGTGCTGAAAACCCGTCGTCTGGGTTATGACGGCAAGGGTCAGCGAGTACTGCGCGCCCCCGAGGATCTGAAACCCGCTTGGGAAGCACTCGGCGGAGTGCCATTGTTGCTGGAGGGCTTCGTGCCTTTTCAGCGAGAAGTGTCGGTACTGGCGGCACGCGGCCATAATGGTGAGATCGCTTTTTATCCCCTGGTGGAAAATACGCATCGCGACGGCATCCTGCGACTATCGCGGGCGCCACTGCTCGCCCCCCAACTGGAGCGCGAAGGCTGGAATCTGGCGCGTCGGCTGCTGGAGCGGCTGAACTACGTGGGATTACTGGCGCTGGAATTCTTTGTCCTGGACAATCATTTAATCGCCAATGAGATGGCTCCGCGCGTTCACAATTCTGGGCACTGGACGATTGAGGGCGCAGTGACCAGTCAATTCGAAAATCATCTGCGGGCGGTTCTTGGCCTACTGCTGGGTTCGACCGCTGCTGTCGGCCACTCCATCATGTTGAATTGTATCGGTGCCATGCCCGAACGTGCGGCGGTGTTGGCGGTGCCCGGCGCCCATTATCACGCCTACGGTAAGGCACCGCGTCCTGGACGCAAGGTCGGGCATCTGACCTTGTGGGCAGAGCATCCTCAGGACTTGCAAACCGGTCTTGATCGGCTGTTGCCGCTGGTGGGACTTGAATCGCCTGGATAATTCTTCTGGCGGATGCGCTTCGCTTATCCGCCCTACGTCTTATTAGTAGCAGGGTGGATAAAGCGCTTCGCGCCGCATCCACCATCATCTCTGATCTCAGGGTAGCAAGCGCACTGCCTCACCCAATGGGCATGCGCGGATCACCTCGGTCAGCAGGGCGAGCACGCGTTGGCGCGGGAAACTCTTGCGCCAAGCCAGCGCC